>DASTZT010000614.1:0-7809 GCA_035764225.1 Ktedonobacteraceae bacterium | reverse complement strand
AAGTGGGATCGCACTTGTGCGTATTGTGGAAAAAAGGACGTACCGTTCCAGGTGGAACACATTCACCCACGCGCTCGCGGAGGAACAAACCGGATCAGTAATCTCACCCTGGCTTGTGAGCAGTGCAATCAAGCGAAAGGGACGCAGGATGTCACGGTGTTTCTGGCAAGAAAGCCCGATGTGCTCAAGCGTCTTCTCGCGCAGAAGAAACAGCCATTAAAGGATGCATCGGCGGTCAACGCGACCAGGTGGGCCTTATATGAACGATTGCAAGCATTCGGTTTCCCTGTCGAGTGTGGGACGGGAGGACGGACGAAGTTCAACAGAGTCATACGTCACCTGCCGAAAACGCACTGGCTCGATGCTGCCTGCATAGGAGTGAGCACGCCAGATGTGTTAGATGTCTCTCGCGTGATGCCTCTCATCATCACAGCCACAGGGCATGGTAACAGGCGCATGTGCGGTGTGGATACGTTTGGCTTTCCAGACCGGCACAAAGCGCGACAGCAGTCCTTCATGGGCTATCACACCGGCGATCTGGTCAAAGCGATCATCCCACAAGGCACGTATGCAGGGATCTATGAGGGACGGATTGCGATTCGGTTTCGCCCGTCCTTTCGACTGGGGAAGATCGATGTCCATCCCAAGTATCTTCGCATGCTGCAACGCGGCGATGGGTATGCCTACAATCAAGGAGTGAGGGCATTTCCTCCCACCGCCTGAACCCGTGCCCCGTTTTCTGTGGAGACGCCATCGCCCAGAAATCCGCTTGGCGCGAAGGGCGTCGGCGAAGCTGGCTGCATTGGAGGCCCGCCCGCGATTGTTAATGCCGTGCTGGATGCTCTTGCCCCATTCGGCATTACCAACATTGATATGCCTTTGCGACCGGAGAAAGTCTGGGCACTGGTCAACGCCGCTCGTCAGGGAACGTTGAGCCAGACCACCCCTGAAATCCCACCTGCGTTTTCTGCATAAATCTCGTCGCCACGGGAGGATTGCTAACATTATTGGTTAAAGAGAGCAGAGCGGCTATGAAAAAGTTATTTCCCTGTGTTGTCATATGCGGTATGCTGGCAGCTATCGCAGTGCTGGTCTATCGTCGCCCGCGAGAAGTGCTGATGAGCATCGTGCGGATAATGATGCTGCTGGCAGGGGCGCGTGAGGGAACGTGTGATGCCGCTGGCGTACCTGTTCACTATTACTGTATGGGGCGAAGAGGAGAACCGCTGGTATTTGTGCATGGGTTGGGCGGCTCGGCTGAGAATTGGCGCAAGCTCTTTCCACTGGTCGGGAAAGAATACCTGGTGTATGCGCTTGACCTGCCGGGCTTTGGCAAAACGCCTCTGGCACACGAGGGAGTGGATATTCGCACCCATGCGCTCTATTTGCAGCGTTTTCTGGACGCGCTAGGTTATCCACAAGTGACGCTGGTGGGAAACTCGCTAGGAGGCTGGATCGCGGCCTACTTTGCCGTCGAGCATCCCGAACGCGTCAAGCATTTATATTTGCTCAACAGCGCGGGTTTGAGACGCGAAGGGATACAATCGCCCTATACGCCGGACCGGGCGGCGGCTCGTCTGGCGGCAAAACGGATCTGGGATTGCCAGATCCCGGTGCCCAATTTTATTCTGGATGCGGTAGTGCGTAACTCGTCGCGCCCGGCCTACGCGGGTTTTATCAAAAACTATGCCCAGCAGCCATTTCTGGATTCCTTGCTGCCTTGTGTCCAGGTGCCGACGACCATCATCTGGGGCACTCAGGATAGACTCTTGCCCGACTCATGTGCGCGGGATTTTCATCGTGGTATTGCGGGATCACAGCTTATTTTATTGCCGGGAGCCGGTCATTCTCCTCAGACCTCATCCCCGGCCAGCGTAGCGCAAGTCATCCTGAGTGGTGCTAGCGAAGCAAACGGATAGGCACCAATAAAGATTAAGCGACAAGCAGGGGCGGTCTGATGGTGATCGCCTCTACATTGACCGTGCCAAACATCTCCACCAGAGCATTGCAGAGCCGCTCTTCCAGCAAAAGCTCTGTATATTCCAATTTCTGAGGGGACAGGGAGATGGCAGAAATTGGACATTGAGCCTGGATATGGATTGAGCAATATTGCTGCCCCAGGGGCGTCTGAGACCAGAAATTAATCGTGACATCATCAACCATCACTTCCACTTCTTCCTCGCTGAGATCCATCAGAATCTGGCTAATCAGTTCCTCTACAGCCAATTCCGCAGTTTCGACCTCTTCTGGTAGGACTTCAAAAAATCGGTCCGCACAGCGGATATGAATTTGGACAAGACACATAAGGCGACCCCCTCCCTTTCTAGCTGACTGGACTAGGTATGCTTACCTCTTCTAGTTTAAGCATACCCCGAATAGAAATAGATGTGAACCGCAATTAGCAGACATTTAGGGCGAAATATGGACATTTATAGTTACCCCTCGTTGTCTTCAATTGCACCAAGCGCGTACAAAGGGATTTTCTGGACTTCAGTCAACCCCTTTACATGGCTAATATTCATACGTTCATACGGCCTTTCGCTGATGAACGTTTTCAAGCATGCTCCCGTTTGTTGCTCCCAAAATTTGATCGTTCCGTCATCGCTGCAACTAGCGAGGGTGTGATCCGTGGGAGCAAATGTTGCCCAACGCACCCGCCCGCTATGACCGCGCAAGATGTGCAAACAAGCATGCGTGTTGGTGTCCCACAAGCGAATGGTTTGATCGTCGCTGCTGCTCGTCAAAGTGTGACCGTCGGGACTAAAGGCCACACTGCGAACCCAGCTGGTATGACCTGACAGGATATTGAGTAGCTCGCCCGTCTGGCTATTCCAGAGGCGTACCGTCTGATCCTCGCTACCGCTGACAAGACGCTGCCCATCGGGACTAAAAGCGATGGAGCGGACGTTTCCAGTATGACCTTGCAAGATGCGAAGATCCTCGCCCGTTGGCATCTCCCAGAAGTGGATCGTCTGATCGTCGCCGCTACTGGCAAGCAAGCTACCATCGGGATTGAAGGATAACGATCTAACGCAACTGGTGTGACCGCGCAAGGTATGTAAACAGTCACCCGTACTGACATTCCAAATGCGAATAGTCTGATCTTCATCTCCGCTTGCCACCAGCCTGCTATCAGGGCTGAAAGCAATGGCCCTGACCCAGTTCGTATGTCCACGCAAGGTATGCACGCGTTCTCCAGTGTTCATCTGCCACAAAACCACCTGCTGATCTTCCCCGCCGCTTGCCAGGAGCTGTCCATCAGGACTGAAGGCGATGGCAATAGCTCTGACCCCCTGCGCCAAAATCTTGATGCAAACGTCGGTATTGACATCCCACAGGCGAATACTTTGATCTTCGCTGCAACTGGCAAGAATATTGCCATCAGGACGATAGACGACGGACCAGACGCGATTGGTATACCCCTGCATAGTTTTCAGACAGAGTCCTGTGCTCATATCCCAGAGGCGCACCGTCTGGTCGTCTCCCCCACTGGCTAGCGTCTGGTTGACAGGGTTGAAGGCGACAGACCTCACTCCTTGCACATGTTCCTGCAACGTATGGTAACAGGAACCCGAACTGGTATCCCAGACGCGCACGGTCTTATCTTCGCTACTGCTGGCGATAGTCTGGCCATCGGGACTGAAGCCGACAGACCAGACGCGGTTGGTATGATCTTGCAGAATATGGAGACAAAGCCCCGTCTGACTATCCCACAAGCGAGCCGTCTTATCATCACTGCCGGTCGCGAGCATCTTTCCGTCAGGACTAAAGGCAACCGCTCTGACCCAATTGGTGTGGCCTCTTAATATTTTGATACATTGATATGTATTGATTTCCCAGAGACGAACGGTCTGATCGGTGCTTCCTGAAACAAGCAGCTTGCTATTGGGGTTGAAGGCCAGCGACCAGACGCGACCGATATGCCCTTTCAGGATGTGCAGACACTGACCGGATGCCGCATGCCAGATGCGGATCGTCTGGTCATCGCTGCCAGTCGCGAACAGGCGACCGTTTGGGCTAAATGCGACACTGCGGACACGGTTGGTATGCTCGCGTAAGATAGTGGAGCAGTGTCCGGTTTCAACATTCCAGATGCGCACCGTATGATCGTCGCTGCTGCTCACCAGGGTATGGCCATCGGGGCTAAACGCCAGCGACCAGACCCCATCGGTATGTCCACGACAGATCATATGGAGGATGCCGCTCAGCGCCTGGTAGAGCCAGATTTCGCCGGTGGCGGTTCCGGTCGCCAGCAGAGTGCCGCGTGCATTAAAGGCCACTGAGAGCACATTGCCAAAGATATTGGTAAAGGTCGGTGCGACAAAATGGGCGTGCGCGAAGTTCACCTCTGGCAGGTTCACATTTTGCAGATACGCCTGATTGATTTTGAGATGCGAGAAATCGTATCCCCGCAGATCGGTACCGATGTGGATCAGCAGATTCAGGATATTGCCTGCCAGGTAGCCGCTGTGCTGGCTATGCTCTTGACGCAGATCCGCGAGCCTGTGGCGTAATTCTTGCTCCAGCCCGCTTTTCCCCAGTATGGTTAGAAGGTGTTGGGCGATAGGAGCAAGGATCAGCCGGACCTGGCTATCGCGCACATGATCTCTGGACTGAGCCTTCATAAAAGCGTAGCTGGTCCAGACGCCGGGAATTTTCGCCTCCTCAAAGTCGCGGCAAGCGCGGTTAACGAGATGGCTTGTCACATATTCCATAATCACTGGCTGGAGGGTAAAGAGGGCCTGCTCTCTTTTCTCAATGATGGAGCGGCGGCCCAGCGAGTCCAGTGTCTCCAGAAGCGCCCCTCTGGGGAGCTGGCGCACCAGGTCTTCGCGGATATCTTTCAAGGTCACCGCTTCCCGTTCGATAGCCAACCAGTACAGGATTTCCCGCTCTTGAGCCGATAAGCGCCGGAAATGCTGGTCCAAGAGATCGTTGATATCGCCAAAGGCAATTTCTTCGGTCTGCAAAAACTGGGCAATATCGCCGCCGAAACCTTCCTGGATGGACTCGGAGACCAGCTTTAAAGCCAGAGGATTGCCAGAGTAGAGGCTAACAAGCGCCGCCCATTGTTCATCTGTGCCCATCAGCCCTTTTTCTTGCAAAATGCGCTGACCCTCGTTCAGCCCCACACCCGTCAGGTGTAATGAGCGGACGGGAGATCTGTCGCCCTCAAGATAGGCCACCTCTCGCGGCTTCTCCCGGCTGGTCAGTAGCAGGCAGCTCTGGTGTTGAACCTCGCCGAGACGTTGGAAGAGCCTGCCATACTGTTCGTAGCTTTCGCGATAGAGCCCAGCTCGCTGCCTGGCTTGCAAAATAGATTCAACGTTATCCAATACCAGTAAGCAGCGATGCGTGCGCAAGTAAGAGATCAGCAACGATATCTGCTCATCCACCGTCTCTGGTAGGGAGATACGTTGTTGATTGGAAATAAAGGGAATACACTGTTTGAGCAGGTACTCCAGAGGGGGAGCATTTTGCAGGGAACGCCAGAAAACGTACTCAAATGAATCTTTGATCTGGTGCGCAACGCGAGCGGCGAGGACTGTTTTGCCAACTCCTCCCATGCCCAGCATCGCCACCACCCGGCAACGGTCCGTAGTGATCCACTGCACCACCATCGCACATTGCTGCTCGCGTCCATAAAAATTCACAATGTCGGGTACTTCTCCCCAATCCTCATGGGAAATCACGCGTGGGATAGGCTCTTGCTCTTCGTTCATCAGCCCCATCTCCGCAGGAGTTTTGTCGAAGATGGCACAGATTTTATTGCGGTACGAGTGACGCGGGAGATTTTCCCCATTTTCCCATCGACCGATGGTTTTGGTGTCCACTCCGATTTTTTCTGCCAGCTCTGACTGCGATAGAGTATGCTGTTCGCGTTCATGTCTCAAGCGCTGGCCAAAAGACGATGAATTCTTCACTTTCTACCCCCCATTGCCCTTTTGCTGGAAAACACATCAAAAGGTATTGTTAATAGTTTAGCAGCAATCCAGAAATACCACAAGTTGCAATGTCTTAACTTTTTTATGCTCTGGGGTTAAGAAATATGCGGTTATGCATGAGTTATGATGTGGGAAGGTTATGAAATGCATATAATATCGGTTCGACTCGCCTACTACTGCTGTGATATAATGAAAGTTGTCGCTCCAATGTGGGTATCAGACCCGTTGATATTCTGCATCTGGAACGTTAACTGGATGGGGTATACATTGTGCAGAATCACTACAAACCACTATAGTTGCTCAAGCTGGTTACGATACATGCCTTTCCACTAACTCATAAAGGAGCCTTTATGCCATCTCAAGGTTATGTCCGCTTCCCGCACGTTTTCCAGGACCGCGTCGTCTTTGTTTCCGAGGATGATCTCTGGTTGGTATCCACCGAAGGTGGGCGGGCTGCGCGTTTGACGGCTGGCGTGGGCGAGGTAAGTCATCCTCGCTTCTCGCCAGATGGGAATTTATTAGCATTTGTTGGTCGTGAGGAGGGGCCAAGCGAAGTTTTTGTCATGCCCGCGTCGGGCGGAACGGCGCAACGCTTGACCTATCATGCTGGCCTCTGTCGTGTTTTAGGATGGTCGCCCGATAGTCAGGAGATCCTGTATTCCACCAACTCCGGCCAGTTTTCCCCCCGCTTCGAGGTCATCTTCGCGGTGAAAACCGATGGAGGGTTGCCGCGTCAGCTCCCCGTCGGCATGGCGAACGCCATCTCTTATGGACCAGGAGGTGGGGTGGTGATTGGGCGTAATATCAATACACGCGAATTCTCGCATTGGAAACGCTATCGTGGTGGCCGCGTCGGACATTTATGGTGCGATACCAGCGGCGATGGAAACTTTCAGCGCCTGCTCCAGCTAGATGGCAATATCGCCGATCCGTGCTGGGTGGGTGAGCGCATCTACTTCCTTTCCGATCACGAGGGAGTTGGTAACCTCTATTCCTGTACTCCGCTCGGCGAAGATGTGCGCAAGCATACCGATCATCAAGATTTTTATGCACGCCACCTTTCAAGCGATGGGCAGCAGCTCGTCTATCACTGCGGTGCTGACCTCTACCTCTATAATCCTGCCTCCACCGAAACGCGTCATCTTGAAGTAGAACTGCCCAGCCTACGGACGCAGCTCAATCGCAAGTTTGTGCATGCTGCCAGCTTCCTTGATACCTACGCCTTGCATCCTCAGGGGTACGCCGTTGCGATCACGACGCGCGGTAAAGCCTTTTCTATGGGCAACTGGGAAGGTCCAGTGCTGCAACATGGTGAGCCAGATGGAGTGCGCTATCGTTTTCTTGAGTGGCTCAACGATGGCAAGCGCATGGTGGCGATTTGCGATCAGCCCGAACGAGAGGCGTTAGTCATCTTTAACCCTGAAGATGGCAGTGAGCCGGAGATTCTGGCCGACATCGAGTTTGGGCGAGCCGTTGAGCTGGCCGTTTCTCCGCTCGACGATATCGTAGCGATCACCAATCATCGCAATGAATTGATTACGGTTGACCTGGAAGAACGCACCGCACGGCAGCTTGACCGTAGCGATTACTCGCGGATCGATGGCGTTGCTTGGGCACCGGATGGGCGTTGGCTGGCCTATGGCTTCCCGATTACAACGCACAAAACCGCGATTAAGCTCTGCAATCTGGAAAGCGGCGAAACGCACGTCGTGACGAATCCAGTCCTGCATGATAGTAAGCCCGCTTTTGATCCAGAGGGGAAATACCTCTACTTTCTGGGTCATCGCATCTTCAACCCTGTCTACGATAATCTGCACTTTGATCTTGGGTTCCCTCGTGGCGTCAAGCCTTACGCGTTGATGCT
>DASTZT010000613.1:0-4320 GCA_035764225.1 Ktedonobacteraceae bacterium | reverse complement strand
TCTATGTGCAAAAAACGCTGGTGGAGGATGGCGAGGGCATTGAGATCAGGGTAAAAAGAAGGACAGCAGGCTCTTCCTTTTACCTTGAAGCTTCGGAAGCTTGGCGGATCTCCACTTTTTAAGTGTCGCCGTGCTATACTGATGTATACTAACCTCCGCCTAAAAGGTGCAGAACTCCGACCATAGACAATACTGCACGCACAAAAATCATAGCAAGGGAGAGAGCATGAGCGACCCGATATTGTACGAACAAGCAGGCCCTATCGTCGTTGTAACGTTGAACCGACCGGAGACACGCAACGCCATTTCTGATAGCGACATGATCGAAAGTTTTATCAGCACCATTGATCGCATCAATAAAGACCAGAGCGTGCGCGTCGTCATTCTGACAGGCGCAGGCAAATCTTTCTCATCGGGCGGCAATCTCAAGAAAATCGGCGATCTCGCCAATCTTTCGCCCGTTGAGATACGCACCTGGTATCTCAACGGCATTCAGCGTATTCCACGCGCCCTCTCCGCCCTTGAAGTTCCGATCATTGCAGCCGTCAACGGGGCCGCCGTAGGTGCAGGCTGCGATCTGACATGTATGTGCGATATACGTATTGCTGCGGAAAGCGCGTTCTTTGCAGAGAGTTTCGTCAAGCTCGGCATCATTCCGGGCGATGGCGGAGCCTGGTTCTTACCGCGCATTGTGGGCCTCTCCAAAGCCTATGAGATGGCGTTCACAGGCGATCCTATCAGCGCAGCCGAAGCCCTGGCCTGCGGACTGATATCAAAGGTCGTTCCCAACGAGCAACTGCTTGAAGCAGCGCATGCTCTTGCCCAACGGATCGCCGCCAACCCCGGATACGCTCTGCGCATGACCAAGAGCCTGTTCCGTGAAGCCGTGCAAATCAGGCTAGAGGCATTACTTGAAATGTCGGCTGGCATGCAAGCGATGGCTCATGGCACAGCCGAGCACAAAGAGGCCGTGACGGCTTTCCTGGAGAAGCGAGCGCCACGCTTTCCGCGCGAATAAAACCTTCTAAAGAGGCCACGATGCCATCTGCTGCAAAGTGGCCTGTGCCCACCGTTTTACCAGTTTGCTGTACCGCCCGGCATCGTTTTCCATCTGCCGAGCCACATCAACAATAGTAATAGACCAGCTTATTTTTGGCAAAGGCGGGGCATCGGGCGCACGATTGAACTTCCAGGTACGTATATGGGAAGCTTTGTTTTTTCCTGCTACGCGCAAATGCTCAAGCAGTTGCTGCTCCGTCATAGTTTCATCAAGATGGACGCGCAGCATCGATTGCGCCCAGACCAGGGCTTCATTGCTGTAACGCTCGTGCTGGACAAGAAAGCTCGTAACATGCAAAAAATGGATCGAATGAGGCACCGCATTGAGCGACTCAAAGTTCAGTAGCTCTTCGTGAAGCATTTGACAGGTACTTCCTGCTGAAAGGAGAGCACCGCATTGTAGGCATCGCTCTGACATCCTGCTATAGCCTCCCATCATCACGATTTTTTACTTTCCTCTTTCGCAACAGCGTGCTCCAGATGCGGATCGAGGATAATGCCGTCAGCCTCAAATTGACGACATTGTTCGGCAGTGTAACCGAGCGATTCCAGGATCGTGGTGGTGTGCTGCCCCAGCACTGGAGCGGGGCGATAGAGTTGCGGCGGGGTGCTGGAATACTTGACGGGAAAGCCGATGGCATGGATACGACCCGCAACAGGATGCTCGACCTCAATATCCATCGCACGCGCTTTTACCTGCGGATGCTGGTAGACCTGGTCAAGCGTTAAGACTGGCCCGCAGGGGACGCCAGCCTCTTCTAATGCTTGCAACCATTGCTGCGTTGTGCGCGTCTTTAAGGTTGCCGTGAGCGTCTCCACGAGATCCGGCAGATTGGCCATGCGTTCGGCATTGCTGGCAAAGCGTGGGTCTTGCAGCAGGTCAGCACGATCCAGCGCCCGAACAAGTAGCTCCCAATTACGCTGGTTGGCGGCTCCGATAGCGATCCAGCCATCGGAGGTGGCAAGAACCTGGTAGGGAGCTGAGAGGCGATGGGCCGTGCCCAGGCGCTGGGGAGCAGTTCCGGTAGCCCAATACTCGTTCGATTCCCAGATGGTATAGGCCAATGCAGCTTCAAAAAGCGAGGTATCGATATATTGCCCTTCGCCTGTACGCACGCGTGAGAGCAGGGACGCCAGAATCGCATGGCTGGCATAGAGTCCCGCGTTCAGATCGCTCATCGGCACCCCAACTTTGGCAGGCTCTTCGGGCGACCCTGTCACCGAGAGCACGCCGCTCATGGCCTGCGCCACCAGATCAAAGCCGCCGCGCTCGCTATATGGACCCGTATGCCCGAAGCCAGAGATAGAGCAGTACACCAGCGCGGGATATCTGGCATGTACCGCCTCAAAGCCGAAGCCAAGACGGTCCATTGTGCCCGGACGGAAATTCTCCACCAGCACATCCGCCGTCGCAATCAAGCGCCACAGCATCTCTTTTCCAGCAGGTGTGCGAATATCAATGGCGATGCCATATTTGTTGCGGTTCATGGCGATAAAGGCCGCCGATTCGCCATGATAATAAGGCGGGGCCATGCGACGCGAATCATCGCCGCCACGCGGGTTCTCGATTTTGATAACCTCGGCCCCCAGATCAGCCAGTAACATAGCACAAAATGGCCCGGCCATAATTTGCGTCAAATCTAACACACGGATTCCTGCGAGTGCGGCTTGCATAACTTGCTTCCTTTTCCTCTACAAATACAGCCATTTAAACTGGCACCTTATCGTCTGTGATACTCTAAAAGAGACACATCTCGATCAGTTAAAACTATAAGAGAGGGATTGCCTGAATGTCAACCGAAAACACCGCTCATGCAGGAACTGTTCTGCTCGCACAAGATGGCCCGATAGCCACACTGACATTATCTCGCCCTATCGCCCTCAACGCGCTCACCTGGAACATGTATCAACAGCTGGAAACACACCTTGAGAAGCTAGCTGCCGATGATACCATCCGAGCGATTATTATTCGCGGCAAGGGCAAGGCGTTCGCGGCAGGGACCGATATCCAGCAATTTCAAGGCTTCACGGCTGAGAATGGCATTGCGTATGAGCACACAATGGAGGCCATTGTTGAGCGCCTCTACACTATCGCCAAACCGACCATTGCCGCTATTCATGGCCCTGCCGTTGGTGCAGGCATCGTAATTGCCGCCGTATGCGATCTGCGCTATGCCACTCCTGCCGCTCGCTTCGGCGTCCCAATAGCGCGTACGCTGGGCAATTGCATCACCCACAAAAATTACCAGCATCTTGTCGATGCTTTTGGCGCGATGCGCACCAAAGAAATGCTCTTCACCGGGCGCTTACTCACTGCCGCTGACGCCGCGCAATGTGGTTTCCTGACAGCGATAGTCGATGAAGAGCGCCTGATGGAACAGGTCAGCGAAGTTGCCCAACAGATCAGCTCGCTGGCACCCCTCACCATCTGGGCCACCAAAGAAGCGCAAAGGCGTCTCAACACCGCAACAGCAGCTATCGATTTTGACGATGTGATCGCACGCATTTATGGCAGTGCCGACTTCGCCGAAGGGGTACAGGCTTACCTGGAGAAGCGCAAACCGATCTGGCAGGGCCAGTAAAAAAGGATATTTTTGGCATAGCACTCTTTTTCTTGTATTAGTGGTATAGACATCTTGACAATAATACCACAATCTACTATCATTACCTCTAGACTAGCTTATTACGAGGCTGGTTGATAGATGGGTGATTTCGTCGATACCGTATATCGTGCCCTTCATTTCAAATAGGCGGCTAGAGCTTTGTAGGGGCCTCCCACGATGAATCGGGGAGCTACAGCGTGTCCAAAAGCGTTGGCCGTCTGCATAGCAAAGCTATTGTGCCATAGCATAGATCAGCCGCGTCCTCAACGGGCCTGGTTGAGCACATGGCTGCAAGGAGAGCTACCATGCTGCGTTCTTACCGTCTTCTCATACTGACAGCAATTACCATCATTTTGATTATCGGAAGTTTTGGTACAATTTTTCTTTCTAACCGGACCCCAAGTGCTTTTGCAACCAGCAACTTGGTCAACAACCCAGGATTTGAGACCGGCAATCTCAATGGCTGGAGTTGTGATGCAGGTGATGCAGTTGTCGGCAGTCCGGTCCATAGTGGCTCCTTCGCCCTGCAAATGAATCCCACCAGTTCTACCACAGGCCAATGTACGCAAACCATCAGCGTCCAACCTAACACCGCCTATACGCTCAGCGACTTTGTCAATGGTCCCTTTGCCTACATCGGCGTCCTTAACGGCAGCAG
>DASTZT010000612.1:0-9626 GCA_035764225.1 Ktedonobacteraceae bacterium | reverse complement strand
ATATTTCCACTTTTTCTGTCTTCTTCGCCCCTCATGTAAAACGTCTGTCCTTGAGGATTTTGCGATACAGGCCAATCAGACGGGCGCTATCCTTCTGCCAGCAGCACTCCCTGGCCGCTTTAGCAGTGTTCTGCCGCATCCGTTCCAGGGCATCTCCATCTTCCACCATCGCGTTAATAGCAGCCCCAACATCTTGAGGAGCCAGTGACGGCATAATGCGTCCAATATCATACTCCTTTATTACTCCTGCAATAGCTGGCACTGCCGATGAAAGCACGGGTAAACCTGCCATAATGTATTCGAAGAATTTATTTGGCAAGCATGTGCGCACATTTAAAGAGTAGTCGAGAGGGAGAATCGTGACCCCCACATCCGCCGAAGCCGTCCATTGCAGCAGCTCTTCATATGGTACCGCTGCCATGATTTTCACACGCTCTGCCACCCCCTGACGAACAATCTGCGCTTCGAGTTTTGAGCGCGTCCCCAGCATATCCTGACCCATCATCACAATCACAATATCTTTCCGCAAATACGCAGCGGCGGAGACAAGTATTTCCAGTCCACGCCCCGGCTGCATGCCACCTTGATAAAGTACGACCCGCGTTTGCGGAGCAAGGCCAAGATGCTGGCGCAAACGGTCGTTTTTTGCCACACGGCGATAAAGAGGTACATTGCGCACCAGGGTGATATCTGTAACATGATAGCGATTCATTAGCTCCTTAGCATGCAAGGGTGAAGTCGCAACAATGCCCGCGCATCGTGGCAAGGTCCAGGCCTGGAGCAGATCCAGAGCCTTCCCTAATCTCCCCCAGAATTTTACGCCAGTGGCAGGGGTAGGGAATTGGAGGTCGTAGACCTCAAAAATGAGCGGTTTACGACGCAGCTTAGCGACGATAAAGCAGGCAGGAAGCGCCGTTAACTCGCTGGCATGATAAATGTCAGCAGGGCACAAAAATAGCTGGCGACAACTGCGCAAGAATGTATGGACCGATTTGAGAAAAAAACGGCCCTCAGATCGTCTGGCGGTCTGCCAATCGGGTATCAGGATGTGTCTCATGCGGAAACCACGCATCTTTTCCTCTCCAGGATGCGCAGGTGTAGAGACAACATCAGCAATGGTCACTTCGAATCCCGCTTCGGTCAGCGTTGCAGCTTCGCGCATCGCGCGTGTATCGTAGCGTGCATCTCTTAGTACAGAGAGACACACTCTGGCAGGTACCTCTGTACCCGCCTTCAAGGCCAGTGGATCGGTGTTCACCTCGCTTCTCATCGCCAACTCCCCTTACTACGACTGATTTTGGTGAAAACATGCCGGTAAAGATCTATCAATTGGCGACGTTCCTTCTCCCAACAAAACTCGTTCTGGGCGGCAGCAAGGGAGTTCTGGCTCATCTGGCTCAGGGCTGCGGTATCCTGCAAGATCGTGTTAATGGCTTTGCCAATATCAGCCGGAGCAAGCGACGGGGCAACGCCGCCAACATCGTACGTACGAATCACCTCCGCGACGACATCTAGCGATGAAACCAGCACCGGCAGGCCCGCCATCAGGTACTCGAAGAGTTTGTTGGGCAAACACAGCTGGATATTCTTTGAATGTTGGGGAGCATAGATAATCAATCCGACATCCGCTGACGCCGTCCACTCTAGCAGCTCCGCATACGGCACTGGAGGCAGCAGCTTTACCTTATCCGCCACACCTTCACGCTCTATCAGCATTTCTAGCTGCTCCTGCGTCTCTGCTGGTCCCTTTCCCATCATCACAATCATCGTATTCGGCTCCAGATAAGAGGCCGCATACACGAGCCGATCAAGCTCACGGTCAGGTTGGAGATTCCCTTGATACAAAGCAATACGCGTCTCAGGTGACAATCCCAGGCGCTGGCGCAATTTATCACTTTTTGTTACCTGCTGGTAAGCTGGCACATTGCGCACCAGAGATACCTTTGCAGCGCCAAAGCTATCGCGGATCTCTCGTGCAATGGGTGGAGAGACAGTTATTACTCCCGCGCAGTGAGGCACCATCCTTTTCAACAGGCGGGACGATAAAGCACAGAGCCGACGCCAGCGCGTGATGTGCTGTTCAGATAGCGGCAGCTCATGGGCATCAAAGATCACTGGCTTTTTGCGCAAACGGGCCGCGATATAGCACGCAGGCAATGCCATCTCTTCATGGGCATGATAAATATCTGTTGGGGTTTGTAATACGCTGATCGCACTACGGATAAACATGCGCATCATTTTCAGCAAGAACCAGGGTTTGAAGCGCGTAGGAACAAACCAGGCAGGCATCATAATATGTTTGAGATGCACACCCTCGATAGTCTCTGCAAGAGGGCGCGAGCAATCGGACTCGATATCAACAATCGAGACACTGAAACCTGCCTCGGTCAGGGCTTTTGCTTCACGCATCACACGGCCATCCGTTCGTGCTTCTCCCAGCACATGCATGCATACACGCCTGGAAGAGTTCACCATTTGTTCAGGCAGAGCCTGTACTATATCAACGGCAGAAAGTATCTTCATTATCGTATTTTCTCCTTCGCATGTCGGTACTTTTTCTTCTGCTTCCAGTCGGGAAACTTGCCTAGCAAGACAAGGCATCCACCGTAAAGGGCAAGGACACAGAGGTGAATTACAGCGGACCAGAACCAGCTCCACGTCTGCGTCAAGAAAGTGCATCCCAGAGCGAGCAGCATACCGACAAGTACTGCAACAATAAAAAGTGTGAGATCAAAAGGTATCGGGTAAATGCGTTGATTGACGAAAAGAGTAATGAGTGCAAGTAATGCGTACGCAAGCAGGGTTGACCAGGCCGCTCCCATTGCTCCATAGCGCGGGATCAGGAAAATATTGAGTAGGATGTTGCTAATAGCCGCCGTCAACGTCAACACCACGACCAGCCAGGTTTTACGGCGTATCGCGATGCCAACGGTCAGAAAAAGATGGAGGCCATAAAACATAATAGATACTGCTATGATCGGAATGATTGGGTAGGCCGAATGGTAGCTCACCGGGAAGAAAAGCTCAAGAATGCCAATACCAGCCAGAGAAAAGCCGTAGACCGCAAAGAGTAAGAGCAGGCTAAACCAGCGAAACACTACCCGAAACGTTTGCGCGGCATCGTCTTTTTTGGCGATAGCATACATAGCCGTAGGCCATGCCAGCGAAAAAGGAGAAATGATCACCGTAGCCAGAACGCCTCCCAGGCTGTACGCGACGGCATAGCTGGCAGTCTGGGCCAGGGAGCCGAAATAGCTGAGCAAGTAGCGGTCGGATAGCTGAAGCACCCAGATCGAGATAAAGCTACCAGCATTGGGCAAACCAAAGCCAAGCAACCCCTTTATGATATCCGGGCGGAAACAAACCCTGGCGCGATAGAGAATCAATGGAATGGTACGGAGCACCACCGTCCCATAGCCCCCTCCAATGGCCAGAAGCGCCCCCACCACCCCCATATGAAATACACCAACGAAGATAATCGTCGCTGCCAGCGAAACGAGCAGATTCATGACGGAAAGGATCGTAAAAAACACCGGACGCTTCTCCGCCCGCAACCAGGCAAAGCCCGGTACAGTAAGATTTTGTAGCAAGACGACCAGCGCCGCCATCACAACAGCATCATTAACAGTGTCCTTGTTGAGGAGAAGACCCGCTAGCCAGGAAGATGACAGTAACACAACAATAACGGCGAGAGCCGAGATGCACGCTAACAACTGCACAACGGTGGCAAGGACAGCCCGCTTATCGCGCTCGGTTTCGTAATCATAGCTATAGGCCCGAAAAAAGGCGGAGCCGAGTCCTAACTGTGTGATCCCAGCCACCAGAGAAATTGCCGTGTTTAAGACAGCCAGAGCGCCATAATCCGTATGAGACAGGTTACGCGTCAAGAATGGCGCGAGCACAAGCGATACGAGCGGTGATGCCAGGGACGCCAATGCATAAATGCCTGAGCTTTGAATCAGGTTGCGAGCCAGCGATACATAGCCTCCCTTTTCTGCACCCTGCGCTGCTAATTCAGCTTTTGCAATCACCGGCAAGATCAGCGTCGGTTGCTGATCGATAGGCACACTATCCATGCCGGAGGGAGGTATCACATAGAACGGCGGCCAGGCAAGCTCCGCCGGTGATAGCTCACGATCCTGCGAGGATAAAAAGGCTTTATCCTGCTGAAAATCGGATAAAGGCTTCTCATCCTCTAAACTTTGCTGTGCTTTCGTCAAGCGTAGCGGGCGAACGAAATTCTTCGCCTTCTTATTATCCTGCCCCGGCGGTATCATGATAAGGTCTCGTTTCTCTGCAGCATGGCTCGATTGGATTGTTCATCGCGAGTCCAGGAGCTGACCCTGAGCAAATCGCGTGCGAACATGGCCCCACTGTGCCGTTGCGCTACATAATCGCGAGCATGCACACCCATGCGGTGACAGAGGTCAAGATCATTGATGAGCGTGGCAAGGGCCGCGCCTGTCTGTTGTGGAGCGCCCGACTGCACGGCGAACCCTCGATCTTCAGCCAGCAACAGGGCATTCGATATCGGCTCGGTTGAGGCCACAACGGCACAACCAGATGCCATTGCCTCCAGCACTGCCATCGAAAAACAGGCTCCACGCGTACTGGTATACAGAAAAATATCGCTGCACTGCAATAGTGCCAACACATCAGCATGCGGAATTGCACCCCAGAGCACACAATGTTCCGCCAGCTTCCGCCTGACGATCTCCTGCTTGACATGTTCATGGAGCGGCCCATCGCCCGCAATGACCACGCACACCCGTTGGCGTACCTCATCAGAGCAGGTAGCGAGCGCCAGTTCGAGGCTTTCTAAAGCGACATCGATCCCCTTCTCAGGGGCAAGGCGACAGACTAGCGCAACCACAATAGCGTCAGGAGCAAGGTTTTTCTGTTGACGCAGCATCTCCCTTGTCACGCCTTCGGGGAGAGCATGACGGTTAATATCAATCATGCTGGCAAAGCGCGTGATGCGACTCAATGGCACGCCTAAGCGTTGGCAGCTCTGATCTATGGCATCGCCAGCAACCCCCGGCACGAGGAAATGATCGACGAGATGTGCGGCCAGCCAGGCGAATATTTTGAGCGAGGGCCAGTAATATGCATACTGCCATCGCCCCAGCGCCATCCGTAATGGCGACCAGCCCAATGTCGCTAAAGCGGCCAGGCGCTCGGCACGATACGGCTGATTTTCCAGCAGGGTTAAATTCCCGTGATCAATACAGACCACTCGTATCCCGGCAAATTTGGCGGCCAGCGCGGCAAACGCAGCCGTAAAGACGCCATCTTGCGGCATAATCAGATCATAGCTGCCGCCGTGACGTAAGAGCGTCAGCAACTTCCAGCTCCCAGCAAGAACATAGAGCCAGGCGGCGGGGAACTGCCAGGGGGCCATATGTTTTGTCCCAAAGCCATGCACAATCAGCTCTTGCGCATGAGGCTCAACGCGCTGCGTCAAGTACTCGATATCCCAGCGTTCTGCCATCACCTCGGCCATATTTGCCAGCACGGCACGCGTTCCCCCCATCACAGGAAATCCGTACACGGGAACGCATACTCTCATAGCATCGGAGTGATACGTTCTAGGGAAGATCCTGGCTCGCACTCGTGCCAGCACGGCGCGACGAGAGCGTTGCAGCTTTCTCTCCACCAGAGAGCGCAGATGAGCGCCAAAGCTTTTGCGATAGCCTTGCCAATGTGAAGCCAGGCTGAAACAATGCGCACAGCCTGATGCTCTGGCGAGAGCTTTGAGCAATATGATCTGGAGCGCAAGATCAGCCGGGGACGCCAGGTTTCCAGAAAGCAGGTCGGAGCGCGTCCAGTACCCCGAATCGAATTCGTCAAGCAGACGATGCATGGTCATGAGAGCGCGTTGAATCAGGCGCTCGACCAGCACATCGCCAGTCAATGAGAGATAGTCGTACAATCCCAGGACCGCAAAAAGAAAGCCGATTAACTGGTGCGAAGCAGGATAAGCTGCCGTCGCTTGAAAAAAGATCCCATCTTCGCCCACAGGGACGCTCACGCCTCCATCAAGCACATCACGCTCGAACGTGCGCACGACACGCCGCGCAACTTTCAGCAATGCTTCCTCACCGGTCAGCTGGTAAGCTCTGAGTAAGACCGAAAGACCTGTCCCCTGAACGGCTGCCGAGAGCGACGGACTCAGAGCTTGAGCGTGGCCCATAGAGGGGACCATCCACCCGGCGGCATCATCCCCTATCATACAGGCGTGCTCTACCAGCCAGTGGGCCTGTCGCAAGAAAGTTGTGCGATGGGAGATATCAGCCGTAATCAGGTGCTGATCCCAATGCACAAGAGCATAGCGAATCACCAGTTCGGGATCATCTTCTTCTCGTCGCGGATTATAAGGAATGCCCGACTCTTCAAGCCCAACTTGCTGCCACGCTATCCAGGGTAATAGATCAATTGCATACAGCGAGAGGCAAGTTGCATGGCTTCCATCGAGCCTCTTTTTCGTAGATACAGGTACATGTTGTCGTCCTACCATACATAACTCCCGGAAATTTCACTCAGTCGTTTTTGTCATTCGCCAGTTGTGCGCAACGATGTTTTTTTAAGGAGAGGAGACGCAATAGCGCCAAGAATGAGCCAGCCGGTCGCCGCTAGAGGTGGCAAGGTCCAGCCATTGATGCTGAAACTATTCACGCTCAAAGCAATCACGGCAGCCATACCAGCGCCAATTAAAGACCTGGTTCGTATATCAGCTCCTAACCAGTTACGCCAGGCATACCACAGGCCGCAAGCAACAAGACAGACAAACACGAGCAGCACAGGAATGCCAGCCATCGCCGCCAACTCCAGGTAAGAATTGTGGGGATGAGCCAACGGGATGGTTTGAGCAGGAACACGATAACGCTCGGAAGTCGCCAGATAGGTATACAATCCCAGGCCAACGCCCGTGAGCGGAAAGGCCGCAATCACGCGCAAAGCCGTACTCCAGGCACCCACGCGCAACATTACCTCCTCTGGACCAGAGGCATGCTGTGCCTGTAGCAGGAGATGCGATGGCAGCAGTATGAACAGAGCCATGATGACTGCGACGGCCAACAAGGGCAATACAATCCGGTATACCGCCTGCCCCACAAACAGAAAGAAGACGATCACCCCCGCAAAGGTGCCTATCAGTGCTCCAGTGCTGAGCGTAAACAGCACCGCGGGCACCGTAAGCGCGATCTCAGCAAGATAGCACACTTTCCCGGCAAACGACTGACACTCAACAAACAGTCCAAGCTCTAGACAGAGCATCATCGCCAGAAATGTACCATCCCAATTCGGATCGACGAAAAACGAGCCGACACGATGCGCATCCGAGCCAGCAATCTGATAGTTCGAAACGTTGTTTAGAACCGTATCATAGTGCGATGATGCCAACAAAAACGTCCCTGTCACCTCTTGAATGATCGTATGCAGAGCAACAAGCGCCCCAATCGCTGTAATCACGCAGCACAATCGACGGAGAGCGACCCCGTTTCGGGCGGTCACTGCCCCTATCCAGAAAATCACCAGGGCACCTACAATCAGGTTGGGATAGTAGTAGGTAGCATCATAAAAGTTAGTTGCTCCCTGGATGGCAGGGACAAGGGTGAGCAATAACAACAGGCCCCAGAGCCAGATCGCTCGCGGTTCGACCCAGGGATGGCGCACAGAACGCAGCAAATAGAAAGAGAGCAGCAGTATGAGCGCCATTCCTAGCGCGACGACGTACAATGCTAAGTACCAATCGATGTAGAGATGAACCGCAACCAGCAACCCGGCCATAAACTCATCGTAACGCAACATAATGATGCTGACCAGCGCGAGGCTCCCAATAATGCTCCCCCACAGATACATGTCACGCGAACCTAACTTCCCTGCCTCTAGAGCAAGCCCCAGTCCCAGCACGCCGCCTAGAATGAGCAAGCCTATCATCTGTGCAGTTTTGCTCTCTTTGATATCTACTCTCTGCCGCATATAATGCTCTTCCTTACACAATATCCGAATACATTCGCTGCCGATCAGATGAAAGGATCGATGGTGAAGATACGGGCACCGCAACCTCGTTCCCCGGCTGCGAAGGATGGCGCAAATTGTTTGTATAGTAATAGTCGGTAACGTGCTTCTGCGCATAGAGCTGTTTATTCACGACACAGCCCAGAACGGGGATACGTATATTCTCTGCCAATATCTTCATCTGCTCAAGGTACCTCTTGCGAGCACTGGTAACATCAACTACAACCAGAGCCGTGTCAACCTTTGTTGCCAGCACACGCGCGTCCGGCATATCCAGCAACGGGGCGGTATCAAAGATCACCACTTCCGCACCACTTCCCTCTATGATTGCCAGGAGGCGCTCCACGACTTTTAAGTCAAGCAGTGCTCCAGGGCTGGATACGCCAGTACCTGCTGTCATAACCCGCAAATTGGCAATCCCTACTGGATGAATATAGGGTTCAAGGCTCATGGTGGAGTTTTTTGCCGGTAAAGGCTGTACTTGCCCGTTCAGAGACAAACTATTCGCAAATGGTCGCTGGGAGATAGCCGCCAGAGCGTTGCTCAGTCCTTCCTTCTTGTCTGCGATACCAAATCGTTCATGCAAGACTGGATGCTGGAGATTCGCGTCAACCAGCAGGGTATTCTTTCCCGCATTGGCCATAAAGATGGCTAAATTTGTGGCAATCGCGCTTTTCCCCTCTTGCGATAACGCGCTTGTGACCATAATAGAGTGGCTGCGTTTATCCGGGCCAGCCACCTCAACGCTTGCGCAGAGCATCCGATACGCGTTGACATTACTATGTTTTGACAGCGGATTGACACTATTCGCCTCTTGATAAGAGTTGGCTCTCCAGATAGTGGCAAGCAAAGGATATCCGATATGCTCGGCCACGCTCTTTGGCGAATACACACGCGTACTGAAGGTATCATATTGAATGGCAAGTAGCACACCCAGGATCAGGCCCAGGATCAAGCCAGCCAGCGTATTGAGCGATACATTAGGACGTATCGCGGTAGTTTCTGGCCTGGCAACCTGCACGATCTGGAGAAAATCGCTGCTTTGCGCACTGGTCAGTTCAAGCTGCGTCAACGAATCTTCCCACTGATTGTAGTGCTGTTGTAGCACGCTCAACTGTCCTTGCAAGATATTATCTGCCGCCAGCTGCCCACCCTTTGCCTGCAGCGCCGCAACCTGCCCTGTCACATCTTTGATCTGCTGCCGGATCGAATTCATCTCTTGCTGAATTTGCTGGATCGATTTATCGTTGTTCTGCTGCGTTTCCTCAAGCTGCGAGTTAATCAACGTCTGCGCAACGTCGTTTGCCAGATCAGCCGCCCGCTTTGCATCCGCATCCTGCACATCAATCTCAAAAAGCTGTGTATTGAGTTTGACCGAGGATGTTGCCTCATGCGAGAGCTGATCCAGCGTTATATTTTTGTGATGGGCCACAACTTTGTTGAGGATATCATCACTTACCGCTAAATCTGCTTCCGTTTGTGCCAATTGCCCGCTGGCAAGCAGGCTATTGCTATCGATCTGGTTATCTCCAGAGGGAATTTTGACATGGACCAGGACCGTTGACTGATAGACGCGCGGGGTCAATTTGCTTCCTATATAGGTGCCT
>DASTZT010000611.1:0-9986 GCA_035764225.1 Ktedonobacteraceae bacterium | reverse complement strand
GCGACCCGCCAGTTTTCGTTGCTCCAGGCATTTGCCAGATGGCGAATGCGCTGCTCTTCAAGCGTATTTGCCTGACGCGGAGTTGGTGTCGTCTGCGCCTGCTGCCAGTACTCGCTGGCTCTATCTACTACACGCTTGATGCGCTGTTGCGCCTCGTTGGCTCCCTGCGACACCACGCGCTTAATCTCTTCTAACCGTTTATCAATTTCATCCTGACTCGGTTGACCCGGTCCATATGATCTATAACGCGGGTCTTGCTCCCGATCTTCTCCCATGTGCTGATCCCTCCCGGAGATGTAGACAACGCGCTACACCTTTGGAATAACATTTCACGAATCATTGTGTTACCCTATATACGTCCAACCCAAGCGAGGGTTGTAGTAAGCCCTCACCCTTCACCACCCCTCTCTCCGAGAAAAACCATTTTCAAATGTGTGGAGCATTCCCCACAGGGCAAGCGCAAGGCCCCCTCGCCACAGCCCCCATCCCCTTGCCCCTACCAGTGCTCCCACAGGATCGCATCTCCCAAAGAACACACGGTGTTCGATGATGGCGGTAGGGGCAAGGGGCCGGGCGGCATAGGGGAAGGGGCCTTGCGCTTGCCCTCGTTCGAGTTGTCTTCCTTCCTCAGAGAGAGAGCCATTACCCCCACAGCTCTCACAGCAGCGGTCGAATCTCCTGCTGCGCGGGCACACCTGTCACCTCGGCATCATGCTCAAGGACCAGCATATTGACCTCGCTACGCACGCCAAACTCCGGCAGGTAGATGCCAGGCTCGACCGAGCAACAGGTTCGAGGCAACAACATCCGCTCATCCCGCGTCTCAAAGTTATCAAGGTTAGCGCCATTGCCATGCGCGATAAAACCAATGCTATGACCAGTGCGATGCAAAAAGTAGTCGCCATAACCAGCTTTCGCGATGACTGATCGCGTCGCATCATCCACGCTACGCGCCTCAACCGCCTCGCCTGCCGCCAACCGCTCACGCGCAAAAGCGATCCCTGTGTCGCGCGCGCTCTTCACAATCTCGAAGACGGCCTTCTGACGAGCCGGAATTTCATCTTGCGTGCCCGCGAAGGCCATCCAGGTGTAATCGGCCACAATCGTATCGGGCTGGGGGAGACGCGCCCAGAAATCGAAGAGCACGAGGTCGCCGCGCCGGATAGGGCTATAGGTGTTGCTGTTCGGCTTGTAATGCGGGTTGCTGGCATTGCTATTAACGGCCACAATTGGAGGCTCAGTCATATCCAAGCCTGACTGCCGTATCAATCCAAGAAAACGTTGCTGCACCTGATACTCGTTAAGCTCTACGTTGCGACGCAGATCCTCTCCCAACTCGACAAACAGACGATCTTTCGCGGCAATCAAACGCCGACCCGCCTCGCGATGGCTTTCCACCTGCTCCGGCGTCAATTGAGCAACAAATCGCTGAGAAATATTGGCCGAACTGACCACCTCCACACCAAAGGAACGGATCAGCTCCACCGTTCCGGCATCGACACGCGATATATACGGAATGTCATTCATGGGCGAATATTCCATCGCGACCCGCGCTCCTGACGGCAAGACATTTTGGAGGTAGTTGTGCATCTCCTGCCATGTGCGGAAAACCAGCCGCTCACCCGGCAAGGTGTGTAACACATGCGACTCGACGGCGCTAATCAACGCTGTTGGCGTCCCCTGAGCGGGCACAAAATAAAACCAGCGCCGCGTATACATGTCGTTGAGCGATAGGCCCAGCACCTGGTAAGCAATGGGATTAGATTTACGAAAATCATAAAAGAGCCAGCCAGCCAGCTTCTCTTCCTGCAATGCCTGTTGAATACGTTCTAGCTGCATCAAAGATCCTCCCAATTGAGTAAAATAGGCCGTTATTGTATTATCTTACCACCTTGATGAGCATTATCGGCGCAATTGCCCCTCATCGCCCCGTATGGTAGACTCTTTGCGACGGCTTCCTTTTTTATCTAGAGATAAAAAGTCATAAAAATGAGGTTAATACTTATGCGTATCTTTGTTACAGATGATTATCCTGCCCTTGTTGATGTCTATAATGCCTCATGGCATCGCTATCCGACGACCTTAGCGCAATTGCAAACCCAGGATCAAGCGGCTCGCCGACATCCCGCATCCCGATTTCAACGCTACGTCGTTGAGCGCCAGGGCCATATCGTCGCCTTTGGGCAGTATGACCAGCCTCCCCGCTTTTACGAGCCGGGCCGCTTCCGTGCCAGCATTTTTGTTCATCCCCAATACCAGAGGCAAGGCATCGGCACACGCCTATATCAACGCCTTATCGAGGAGCTTGGGGAATTGAACACCTTCACGTTATGGGCGAGAATCCGCGAAGACATGCCAGGCGGCGTACAGTTCGCGAGCAAGCAGAATTTCTATGAAGAGCTGCGCGTCTGGGAGCTACGCCTGGCAGTAGCAAATTTCGACGTTACCCCCTACGCGACGCTTAACAACATGCTTGATGCTCAGGGCATTGAAATTAAAACATTAAAGGAACTGGAAAGCGATCCTGAGCGATATCAAAAACTCTACGATATCACTAAAGAAGCGGGGCAAGACCTTCCTCCCACCGAGCATTGGGCGCTGCCCAGCTATGACGATTTCAAACGAGATACATTGGTGCGCACCGCCGAAGCCTATTTTGTTGCGCTCAAAGAGAACAATTATATCGGTTTAAGCTACTTGACAGAATATCGCCAGGAACACTATTGCGGCATCGGCTTCACAGGGGTCAGGAGGGCATATCGTCGCCAGGGGATTGCTCTGGCCCTCAAACTGCATGGCATCGCTTACGCCAGGCAACATGCCTATACCAGCATCAGAACGACCCTTGATTCAGCAAACCGGGCGAGCTTTGCGATGAACGAACGTCTCGGTTTTGTGAAACAGCCAGCATGGATCGTCTTTGCCAAAGAGTTCACACCGCGCTATTCATCACAGCCAGCTTGAGTTCGTAGGGAATCAGGAAACGCTTTTTTCTGGAAAATAACTTATCTCGACCTACTTCGTACATATTACAATGCATTTATACCTTATGACCATGTTAGGAGCACTTATGCAAAGCCAGGAACAGGAACATATATACGATAGGCCAGAGCCTCTGTCGGTAAACGAGCAACAAATCAATACCGATCCGCGCGAGCAGGGAGCCCAGCGACAGAACGATGAATATCAGCCATATGCGGAAGGCTACAGAAACAGTATCTGGCAGCCAGAGGGCGAGAAGATTCGCCCTAGCGCCAGAGAGCGAGGTTGGCTAGCAGCCGCGCCGTTGATCCTGGTCATCATCGGCATTTTAGCTATTAGCGGGGGCATGTCCGGCATCATCACTCACTGGCTGAGCTGGCTGATCCTCACGCTTCTGGTCTCTTTTGGCGCGGTGGCGATTATTGTTAACTGGCGCGTTGTGACCACTCCAATACCAGTAGAAACATTCCAGGTATCCGAGCGACCCACTCTGGTAATCAAAAATGCGTCAGGCACCATCTCGCTGCGACGCGGAGAACAGGGCATTGTTTCGGTCGGCGGCGTCAAACGTGCCAGCGGGCTATACACTAACTCTGAAAATATGCAGGTAATGTATAGCCAACAGGGTTCTATCCTCAACATCACGGGGCGCATTTTCTGGAATATCTTCCAGTTTGGCCTGCGTCGTATCGATCTAGATATCACTGTGCCGGAAACCTGTGATATCGAGTTGACCAACAATTCCGGGCGCATCGTCGTTCAGGGTACCAGTGGCACGTTTAGATTGAACACCGGAAGCGGCAGAATCATCAT
This sequence comes from Ktedonobacteraceae bacterium, assembly GCA_035764225.1. Classification (GTDB taxonomy): domain Bacteria; phylum Chloroflexota; class Ktedonobacteria; order Ktedonobacterales; family Ktedonobacteraceae; genus DASRHT01. The sequence goes on along the minus strand of DASTZT010000611.1, from coordinate 6,191 downwards.
TAACGACCTGCAAGGCTTGATTACGGCACGCACCGCTAGCGGACGCATAGAAGCTAGCAACCTCCAGGGTCAGATCAATCTGCACACTGGCAGCGGACGCATGGAGATTAATAACGTGCGCGGGCAGTTAAACGGCAAAACTGGCAGCGGACGCATGGAGCTTCTCCATACCACGCTCACGGGTGAATCGCACCTGAAAACGGGCAGCGGCTCCATCACCTTCGTTGGCTCGCTCGCTCCGCAAGGTGACTACCAGTTGACTACCGGCAGTGGACGCATCAATGTCACGCTGCCAACCGATGCATCATTTAGCCTTAAAAGCACAACCGGCTCCGGCGGCGTCATCAACGAGTTTAACTCGAACGAGGTCGGCAATCTGCCACGCCCACAGCTCCGCCTGAAAACGGGTAGCGGACGTATTCACATTTCCCGCAGCACCGCACTCTATTAACAAACTCTACTCGAAAGAATATCCCCCATCAAAAGATGAGGGATATTCCCTGAGAAGGAGGTTCCCGCAGAGTAGTAGTGATGAAAAAACCTGCCAACTTCACCACAACGCTACGTCAGCCCCAGGCTCAAGAGAGCAACTGCCAGAGAGCAGGAACAGCCGCAGGAGTCCAATCAGGCTGTGATGTGTGCGCCTGCAAACACTGGTAGACATGCCCCTGGAAGAAGACTTTATCTCCGACGTGATAGACATGGCTATTGGAGTCCCAGGGTGACACTCCGGGCGGTGGCGTAGCTGTCGCTGTCGGCGTCACTGTTTGCGTTGGCGTGACTGTTGGCGGTGGAGGCGGCGTCACCACCCCACTGAACGGGTTGAAAATGTTCGTAAAATCGAACGCCTGTTGGCTGATGCCGCTACAGGATGGAGAGGCAAAGCCGGTTGGGTTAGCGCATGGCTTATCGCGCCCCTCAGACCACATCGCCAGCTCACCAATCTGATTTTGCTGGGCATAGGCCAGGAGCTGCTGCGCGTTCTGCTCCGTAAATATCTCCGAATTGATATCATTGATCCCGATCATGGGTGTAATGCCGATCATCGCATGCAGCTGGCTATCGGACTTCGCCGGGAGCAGGCTCTTAAGCTGGCTAAACAGGTTATTGCCAGCATTAATGGCATTCTGGCCCATATCTGAAGGGAAAGCGCTACCATAATCCATTGCCATCACATTGACAATACCAATGTTTACGCCATTCTGGATCGCGTTTTTGAGGATATTGATTCCCGTATCGACCAGGCCGGATGGCAGCACAGGGAGCGTATACGAGACGAACAGACCAGGATTGGCCTGTTGCAAAGCGGCAATGGCCTTGTTGCGCATATCAATCGAGTTTTGCTCCGCAACCGCAGCGCCTTCAATATCGAAATCAATGTGGGTCAGGTGATAGTGATCGATGACCGACTGGTACTGCGCCTGCAACGTGCTCTCGCTGCTACAGGAATCCGCCAGTTCCGTTCCAGCCTGTCCGCCAAAGGAAACGGTTACGTCCCCGCCTTGACTGCGCACAAACTGAATATCGCTTTGCAGGTTGGGCAAAAATGTGCTCTCTTGCGCAAATGTCACCGAGCCTCCCCAGGCCGCCAGACAGGTTCCTGTATTCGCATTCGTAATAAAAGCCAGCGAATAGAACTTTAAACCGGTCGTCTGGGTCATCTGGGTCAAAGACGGCGTGGGAAAGAGCGTCATGTCAGTATAGGGGGCAAAAAAACTGCCTGAAAAGCCTGCGGCATGAATGGAAGGCACCGCGATTCGCAACATCGCCACCAGACTCAGTACAGAAAGCAAGGACACGGCGGCAATATGCATTACCAGGGAACTTCGTCGCTTCATAGCACTCACTCCTTATATAATTGCTTCGCCTCTCCTCTTAACTAAAAGGTTGGGAGATATAAGCAATTAAGGACGTTCTGGCAAAATAAAACTAGAAAATACGCTAGACGTTGTAGTAGATGCGATAAGCTTATAAAGACTTTACCATGCTATCCCCTATATTGTCAAGACATCTAGACCACTAGTTTACTAGTTTATAGCAAACTTCATATTTACATCTTGTAAGTTTTTCCTGGGCTTGTTTGAGTCAGAAAAGTTAGTTACATCGTAGAGAAGATATGCCGTTACCAATCACACTAGCATGATGAAAAGGAAAAATTATTATGGGAGCGATCTTTGAATTAGACCGTTACAAAGATCTCGTCGGTAAGGATTGTATTGCAAAAATTTATCAAACAGCACAGGCCCTTAGAGGATTACACATACGTCACTTCAATACCACCGCTGAGGGCGGAGGAGTGGCGGAGATTCTGAAAGTGCTCGTGCCACTGATGGAGGAACTTGGGATTAAACATACATGGGACATTGTTCCGTTGGACCCCTCGTCAAACTATTTTACAGCACACCTCGTTGATATGTTGCAAGGTGGCGAGCCGGGGAAGATTTCCGCAAAAGAGCAACATGATTTTCTGCACAATTTGCGCCAGAAGGCGAGCCAGATCAAAGCAACGCAAGCTGATCTCTACATCATCCACGACTTTCAGCTTGTTCCTCTCGCGCATTTCGTTCCTTATATGAGGCCAGCTATCTGGGTATGTCATGTAGATACCGCACACCCGAATCCCAATGCCGAGCACTATATTCGTCAGTTTTTAGATCCTTATGCCTTCAGTGTGTTCAACTCTCAAGCGTCCGTCTTCAAAAACCTGTCACCTGAGCAGACCCAGGTGATTACGCTAGGGATCGACCCTTTCCGCGAAAAAAATGCATTCATTCCTCTATTAGAAGGGATGGAGTTGCTGTTCCGTTGTGGCATAGACACAGCGCGACCGCTCATCAGCCAGATCTCACGTTTCGATAGGTGGAAAAATCCCTGGCAGGTTGTTGACATCTACCGCCTTGTCAAGCAACAGCTCCCAACCGTCCAGGTTGCCCTGGTAGGCGCAATGGAGGCTGCCGACGATATCAAAGCCAGGGAAATCCTGCAAGACCTGCAACACTATGCCCAGGACGATCCAGATATCCATCTGCTCTCTGATCCGACTCTGATTCAACATGCGGAGGTCAACGCTTTTCAACGCTATTCGAACGTGATTTTACAACGCTCAACCCGCGAAGGCTTTGGCCTGACCGTGACGGAGGCCATGTGGAAAAACCAGCCCGTTGTCGGCACTTCCGCCACAGGCTTGCGAGCGCAAATTATCGATGGCTACAACGGCTACATAGCCGACGATACGCAAACAGCGGCAGAGCATACGCTCAAACTACTCCAGGATCGAGATTTATGGAAAACGCTCGGACAACAAGCGCATACCCATGTCCAGAAGCATTTCCTCTTCCCCATGATGATTCAGAGCTATCTTGATATCCTCATGCGAGGCATACGGCGGTCGCCTACCGGGGAACATCTGGCAGTTCGTGTCTCACGCTAACGCTGCACAGCTAACAGGAAAGCTGCCTCGAAATCGCTTATATCAGCATATTCGAGCCTGGACGCTCAATCAATTGGACGCGCTAAAGCTGGTCGGTACGAACGTGTCTCGCTTGCTCTTCCCCAAATGAAGAGCTACTCCCTTGTGGCGACGACATTCATGGCGTCCGCTTTAGCGCCTGCCTGCTCCAACACTGCGCTAAAGCGGACGCGATAAAATCACGTCGCCACAGCAGAGGGGATTGCTGCGATCATTGGTTCATCGACATAATCGCGCATGACGCGCTGAAACTCTCTCGTACCGACCCGCTTCAGCGCGTCCGCTTTAGCGCCTGTCCTTCTGTCCTTCTGTCCTTCTGACGAGATTTGACTTCACTGGACGCGTCGGCTATACTTTATCCATACATTAACCGTTATTCGCCAGGAGTGTACCCTTGAAGAAGTAAGCACGATTACGAGCAGTTCTATGAATTTACACTGGTTCCTCACCAGACGACGAGGAATACCACCAGTGATGACGTTCCTTTCACTGCCGTATGTTGTGCTCACGCCCTGGTAGCATCACCCCCGGTCCACTTCTACCCGTTCAACTTTCAGCGTGTGCTACCCCGCAAAACCTGGCCCTATGCGAGCATAACAAGCGTGCAGCCTTCACAATCGATCCATTCTCGCTCTGCGGACATGAGAAGTTGAGGTGCATTTATGTTATTGGCTGGACGCCATCTGGCAAAATCGTATGGTGCGATTACCGTTCTCAATGATGTCTCTTTCGTTATCAATGCCAGCGACCGCGTCGGCCTTGTGGGGCCAAATGGCGTGGGCAAGTCCACGCTGCTGCGGCTACTGATCGGGCAAGAAGAGACCGACGCAGGCACTATTAGCTATGGTCCTTCGGTCGAGCTGGGCTATCTGCCACAAACCACGCCCGAATTTTATGGACGCACCATTCAGGATTTGATTCTGGAATCGGTCGGGAAGCTTCGTCAGCTTGAGGAACGCATGCGCACGCTTGAAACAGCTATGGCAGCAGCCGACGAGTCGCAGCTCCCGGCAATGTTAGAGGAGTATCAGCTTGTCTCGACGCGTTTTCAGGATCGTGGCGGCTATGAGCTTGACTATAAGATAGATGTTCTGCTGGAAGGGCTACGGATCGCGTACCTGCCTCGCTCTCAGGAAGTGCAGACGCTCTCAGGCGGCGAGAAGACGCGGGTCGGGCTGGCAACGCTACTTTTGCGCTCGCCCGATCTGCTCTTCATGGACGAGCCAACCAACCACCTGGATTTTGCCACGTTGGAGTGGTTGGAGACGTATCTCTCCAACTATAGCGGAGCTATGTTGATCGTCTCGCATGATCGGCAGTTTCTCAATGGGACGGTCAATCGGATCTTCGAGATTAACGACCATGACCACCAGCTCAAAGCATACGAGGGGAACTACGATGCCTATGTCCAGGCCAAAGCAGCCGAGCGGATCAAGTGGGAAGCGGATTATGAGCGGCAGCAGGAGGAGATCAAAGATTTACGTAAGCGCATCAAAATGAGCACACGCCAGGTAGGGCATGGCTATCGACCACCGAGGGATAATGATAAAAATGCCGCTCACTTCTTTGAGCAACGCGTCCAGAGCACCATCGCCCGCAATATCCGGGCGGCGGAAGAGCAGTTGCGGCGGATAGAGGCCGATCCTATCCCGAAGCCACCAGAGCTGCTAAAAGTCAGCTCGCGTTTCACCGCCGAACCGATGCAATCCCAGGTCGTGCTTAGCCTCTCACACATCAGCAAAGCTTTTGGAACACGCTGCATCTTGCGCGATGTCAATCTGACGTTGAGAACCAGAACGCGTATGATCCTGATCGGCCCTAATGGAACAGGGAAAACAACGCTGCTCAAAATTATCATGGGCCTTGAAAAACCAGATGTGGGCAGCACACAAACCGTAGCAGGGGCGCGCATTGGCTACTTACCACAGGAAGCCGAGGCATTCGATCTGGATAAAACGGTGATCGAGACCTATCGTTATAGTCGGGTCGGATACGAGGGAGATTTCATTGCCCGGTTGATTGGCTACGGCCTGTTTCGTCTGGAGGATATGCAGAAAACGGTGGGGCAACTGAGTCCGGGGCAGCGCAGAAAACTGGAGATTGCGCGTTTGATGGCTGACGAACCAAACGTGCTGCTGCTCGACGAGCCAACCAATTATATCAGCTTAGACGTGCTGGAAGCATTCGAGGCCGCCGTGCTCGCCTTTCCCGGTCCGGTGATTGCCATCTCACACGACCGCTGGTTTATTGAGCGTTTTAGTGGCGAGCTGTGGGAAATTGCAGATGCACGCCTGATAAAACAGGAGTGATGGCTGCTCGAATGATCTCGATAAGGTCTTTTTCCCTTTTTCCTCGAAGAATAATAGAGCGCCCCCAGCGAGAGGGCAAGCGCAAGGCCCCCTCTCCTATCGCGCCCATCCCCTTGCCCCTACCACATCGTGGGGGGACCGGTAGGGGCAAGGGGATGGGTTGGGATGGGTTGGGGCCTTGCGCTTGCCCTGCTGGAGGATGCTTTCCCAAGCTGGTCGCACCTCTTCCTTTGGGGAAAGAAGTACTTAAGCGGAGGCAAGCTGAGCATCCAGCCACTCGCTCATACACGTATAGACGCGTTCCGGTTGCTCGACGAAGAGCGCGTGATCCATCCTGTTGAGGATGACGCATGTCCCGTTCATCACACCGTTGGCGATGATCCCGGCCTGACCAGGAGGCACCAGGCTATCCT
>DASTZT010000610.1:0-19709 GCA_035764225.1 Ktedonobacteraceae bacterium | reverse complement strand
GTCCGTGACCATCGCCTTTGCCTCAACCTCGCCACGCGCGGTGTTGATGGTAATCCAATCGCCCATTTTGACGCCCTTTTCCTCTGCCAGCTCCTTGCTAATCTCGGCGAATAGCTCTGGTTGGAGTTCGGAGAGCCAGGGTAGCCAGCGCGACATAGCCCCGCCCACATGATGCTCGGTCAGGCGATAGGTGGTAATGGCGTAAGGATAGCGGGGATTAGCGATGCCGTGTTTGGGATTGTCTGGGCGGTCCCAATATTTCACCACTGGATTGTTCGGCGTCTCCGGGTAGAGCAGATTGCCGACAGGCGAGTCAACCGGCTCATAGTGCGTTGGCAGTGGGCCATCGGTCAATCCGGTGGGCGCATAGAGCCTGCCACGTCCCTCAGCTAACATCGTGAATGGCTCCGCCCCAGAATGGGCGTCAAGTCCTGTGCCGTCGTAGTTGGCTTTGGTATCGGGCGCTTTTGTTTCGGGGAAGTCAGGAATATCATAGCCAACCCAGCGCCCCTTGCTGCCATCGCCGTTGTCATGCTCTGCGTCCCACCAGACGTATTTTTTGCGCTCGGACCACGGCTTCCCCTCTGGATCGGCGGAGGCGCGATTGTAGAGAATGCGACGGTTCCCAGGCCAGGCAAAGCCCCAATCAAGGCTGACATAGTTATCGGGATTGCGGTGACGCGCCCGATTATCGCCCTCTTTGGGCATGATGCCACTGAAGATCCAGCAGCCACAGGCGGTACTGCCATCGCCCTTCAGCTCTGTGAAGTCTTTGACCACCTTGCCATCGGCCATCGTATAGCCGTTGATCTCCTTCACAATATCGTCCACCACCGGTTCGCGCAATGGGCCAGCGCGTCGATAGTTCCAGGTCAGGTTGAGAATCGGCTTGTCGCGCTCTCTGGTGCTGTGCTGATAGCGTGCTTTCACGCGTTCGTATAGTTCCGCCATAAACCAGTTCTCTGAGCGTGCATCGTCGGGCGGCTCTACCGCCTTCTCGCGCCACTGGATCAGCCGTTGGGTATTGGTGAAGCTGCCCTCTTTTTCGACGTGCGAGGCCGCCGGAAGGAAAAAGACCTCAGTGCCTATCTTCGTCGGATCGATCCCAGGACGTTTCCAATACGTAGCCGATTCTGTCTCGTAGAGATCGCGCACCACCAGCCAATCCAGCTTTTCCATCGCGGCACGGTGGAAGCCTGCATTGACGCCACCAGCGGCGGGATTCTGACCGAGCAAGAAAAAGCCTTTTATATGACCATCTTTCATCGAGACAAACATCGCCAGATCGGAGTAGTCATCAACCACTTTCGGGAGGTAGTTAAAAGCCCAATCGTTCTCTTTTGTAGCCACATCTCCATACCACGCCTTCATCAAGCTGATGAAGTATTCGGGATAATGGACCCACCAGCCCGCAGATTGATCGTTATTCTCCCAATACGTTTGCAGGTCAAACTCTTTGCGCTGGGCGTTTGGCATGGCGAGATACCCTGGCAAGAGATTGTACAGCGTTGGGATGTCGGTCGAACCCTGAATATTGGCGTGGCCGCGCAGGGCCAGGATGCAGCCGCCCGGTCGCCCCATATTGCCAAGCAAGAGTTGCAGAATGCCAGCCGTGCGGATGATCTGCACACCAATCGTATGCTGCGTCCAGCCGACAGAGTAAGTGATATTCGTAGTACGTTCGCGCCCGGAGTTTTTGACCAGAGCATCCGCGATTTTGAAGAAGAGATCCTGAGGGATACCGCAAATCTGCTCGACCAGCTCTGGCGTATAGCGGGCGTAGTGGCGCTTCAGGATTTGAAAGGCGCAACGTGGGTGCTGCAACGTTGGGTCACGCTGGATCTCTCTGGGATGGGGATGAGGGATCGTACCCTGTCCCTCTTGAGCGTCGGGCATAATATGCTGCTCGCTACTGGCTCCGGTTTCCTGCGATTTGCGTTGTTCGGCTTCTTGCGAGCCGGGCGACTGGTTCTGCTGCTCTGCTTCCCTTTTCCGCTCGTCCTGCTCCTTTCCCGTCAGTTTATACTGCCAGCTTTTGGTATCATATAGATGCTCATCCCTGTCCAATCCAGAGAAAACCCCTTCCAGATCCTCGGTATCCTGGAAATCATCGCTGACGATGGCCTGAGCATTGGTATATGCCTGCACATATTCCTTAAAGTAGAGTTCATTTTGCAGCACATAGTTAATCAGGCCGCCCAGAAAGGCAATATCCGTACCGGCGCGAATCGGAGCGTAGATGTCGGCCATCTGCGAGGTGCGCGAGAAGTGCGGATCGACGTGAATAATCGTCGCTCCCCGCTCTTTCGCCGCCATGACCCAGCGAAAGCCGACCGGGTGACATTCGGCGAAGTTGCTGCCCTGGATAAGGATGCAGTCGCTATTCTGTAAATCTTGTTGGAATGTATTGGCGGCACCGCGCCCAAAGCTTGTGCCGAGACCCGGCACGGAGGCGCTGTGTCATATACGGGCCTGGTTCTCGATGCCGATCATGCCGAGAGCGCGAAAAAACTTGAGAATGAGATAGTTCTCCTCATTATCAAGCGTCGCGCCGCCGAGCGAGCCGATGGCTAGCGTATTATTGATGGGGTTGCCGTCCTGATCCTTCTCGGTAAAGGTGGCTTCGCGCGTCTCATAGGTCAACTGGGCAATACGATCCATAGCCCAATCCAGTGGCTTGTCTTCCCAATCCGTCGCGTAGGGTGCGCGATATTTCACGGTAGTGACGCGCCTCTTATTGATGTCAAGCTGATAGCTGGCGCTACCTTTGGGGCAGAGGCAGCCGCCGCTAATGGGGCTTTCGTAGTCGCCCTCGATATCGATCACCTTGCCATCTTTGACATAGACGAGTTGCCCGCAGCCCACCGCGCAATAGGGGCAGACGCTCCTGAACACCTGGGCATCATGAATACGTGCTTCCAGATGCTTGCTCCGTTTGCTAAGGGGATTGGGGACAGCGCCGACATAGGTAGAGACGGTTTTGCCAACGGCGTCAGGAGAGAGGCTCTGAGCCAGTTTACCAAATAACGATGCGAATACAGCCATCTTTTTTCTGCTTTCTGTTATACACATCAGGAACGTCGCGAGGGCAAGCGCGAGGCCTCCTCCCCTATTCCGCCCGACCCCTTGCCCCTACCACCTCACTGCTCACACGACATACCATGCGGAAAAGTTACAGGGAAGCAAAAAAGTAGGGCAAGCGCAAGGCCCCCACCCCATTTCCACCCATCCCCTTGCCCCTACCGGTACCTCCCATGACCACACATGCCGCCACCAAAAAAACGAATAGAACCTGCAACGTTGGATGAATGAGGTAGGGGCAAGGGGAGGTGGACGATGGGTGGATGGGGCCTTGCGCTTGCCCTGGTCGGTTCGGTGTTTGTGGTATAGGGATGGGCGCTAAAGCGGACGCGCTAAAGCGAGTCTCTACGACGGGGCTAAGAGCTTCAGCGCGTCCGCATGGGCTACTTTTCTATTCTCTTCTTGGCGGGGATGGCGTTCTGTTGCAGGCGCGTTTCTACGATTGGTTTCCAGAAGAACCAGTAGGACACCTGTGAGCCTGTATAGACCAGGGAAGTATCGATCATAATGGAGATCAGGCCATCGGGCATACCGGCGGCCAGCTCTCCGGCCAGCGCGCTGGTGCAGAAGCCAAGTATGAGCGCGGGCATCAGCGCGGCCATAAACTTGAGCTGCCCTCCCCAATTTGCGCGTGCTGTTACTAGCATAACAATGGGTGGCACGATCAGGCCGATGAGGAATGGTGCAATCTCACGTAAGAAGTCCATAGGGTTCGGTTGCCTTTCTGTTCTAACTAAGCGTTCTCCTGGAGAGAGATCTGTGTGAATAAAGATGCTGTCGTCCGATATACGTATTGTACAAGCTGCTGATACCAGAAACGACAAGAAGAGAGGTTACGCTATTAGTATATCCATTGAATATGGCTGATGTAAAGGGCTTTGCAGTTTCAGAGGCTCCCTTCGTACCGACTCGATTCTATCGCGTCCAATTCATTGCACGGTTGCCTTCGACAACGATCACAACGCCAGGACACTCAATAAATTGGACGCGCTCAAGCGGGTCGGTACGAAGAGGAGGATTATCCTCCTCTATTTGCCCGCAACCTATTGCATGTTTTGCCCTTAAAATGCCGCCGTGTTCTCAGATTAAGAAAGTCAATTAATATATGCAAATACATATTTTATATTACTATCTATGTTTTGGACGATTTACATGGTATAATTAGATCATAGGATATAAATAGTGCCTGGCTCCTTATATTCTATGCTCCTTTGTTGTCCAGATTTAAATTCGTTTATTAGTGGTTCTTAGCCATAGATGGACAACCTTACTCATTGCTTTGAGCAGTCCTATGTGGCGGCTACCAGCACTTCGAGGTGCTAGAAAGAGTTTTCACGGAATGGAAGAGAGACAGCAGCCTTATTTGACCAACAACGCAGGTGTTCCTATTGCTGACAACCAGCATTCTCTCACTGCTGGCAATTCAGGGCCGACGCTGCTAGAAGATGTGTACCTGATTGAAAAGCTGGCACATTTCAGCCGTGAGCGCGTACCAGAGCGTGTGGTTCATGCCAAAGGCGCGGGCGCACATGGCTACTTTGAGGTCACTCACGACGTGACACAATGGACGAAAGCAGCATTTTTGGGCCGTGTGAGCAAAAAAACTCCAGTCTTTGTGCGCTTCTCTACCGTAAAGGGCGAGCTAGGATCTGCCGACACAGTACGCGATGTGCGCGGTTTTGCCATAAAATTCTATACAGAGGAAGGCAACTACGACCTTGTCGGCAATAATACTCCCGTCTTCTTTATCCGTGACGCGATCAAGTTTCCAGACTTTGTCCATTCGCAGAAGCGCAATCCTCAGACGAATGCCAAAGATCCCAATATGGCCTGGGATTTCCTCTCCCGTACGCCGGAAGCGATCATGCAAACCACGATTGTGTACTCTGATCGAGGCACGCCAAAAACGTATCGGCACATGGATGGCTTTGGTTCTCATACTTATAAATGGATCAACGCCGAGAATCGAGCCGTCTGGGTGAAGTATCACTTCAAGACCGAATCAGGCATTCAAAACTGGACGAGGCAAGAGGCCGTTGAGATGGATGGCAAAAATCCTGACTATGCTACTGTTGATCTCTTCGATCATATTGCTAGCGGACAAGAGGCGGCCTGGCGACTCTTTGTGCAGGTAATGCCATTCGAGGATGCCAGCATCTATCGCTTTAATCCTTTTGATGTCACCAAAGTCTGGCTGCACGGAGATTATCCTCTGATACCGGTTGGACGGCTTGTGCTTAATCGCAACCCGGAAAACTACTTCGCGGAAGTAGAGCAGGCGGCCTTTGCTCCGGCCAACGTTGTGCCCGGCATCGGATTTTCTCCTGATAAGCTGTTACAGGGTCGGATCTTCTCCTATCCCGATGCTCAGCGTTACCGCCTGGGTGTTAACCATGCTTTGCTGCCCGTCAACAGGCCGCAGGTTCAGGTAAGCAATTATCACCGAGGTGGCGCAATGCGCGTTGATGACAACGGAGGCAACGGCCCCAACTACGAGCCGAACAGCTTAAATGGTGCCGCTCCTGCTCCACAATACCAGGATCATGCGCTAGAAGTGAGTGGCTTTGCGAGAAGAGCGGGCTACCGTGAAGATGAGGATTTCGTGCAGGCTGGTCAGCTCTACAGGCGTATGAGCGCAGAAGAGCAGGCCCGGTTGATCGATAATCTGGTTGACAGCTTGAAGCATGTCAAAAAAGAAATTCAGGAACGGCAGCTCCAACATTTCTTGAGGGCCGATCCAGAATACGGGGCACGTATAGCTGCGGGACTTGGCCTTGAAATTCGCTCAAAAGAGGCCAGTTCTCTCTCATGAAAAGCTTTGTTGGTCTTTAGCTTTCTGGCATGAGTCATCTCAACGGTGGCTCATGCCTCAGTTTGGGGGAATAAATTACTGCTTTTAGATGTTTTGAAAGATACGGTACAATAGCGGTTAGTGGTAGCATGCGAGTGGCGAGGGGAGCCTCCGATTGTTTAGCATTGTATTGGAGTTAAAGTAGCCTGTTCCGAAATTCTTTTATAGAGAAGGAGTTACATTTTTCTCTCCTGGAACGTGGAAAAATAGGACGGTGATAAAGATCCAGACGTATTTCGCGCTGACGACTTGCTTCTACCCCCTCAGCAAGATACTCTTCCCGAAAACGCAAAACGCTCATCGTCCTTTTTTATGTGCAATAGCGCATACATAAGATTATAGAAACATATTTCGACTCGCCCTGAAATGGAGAATTCACCTTATGAGCAGGAAAGCAAAGATTACTCTGATTGTGGCGCTGATGCTTGGGATGTCGCTGGCATCGTTGGATACCACGATTGTGGGGACGGCGATGCCAAGTATTGTAGGGAAGCTAGGAGGGATAGCCCTTTATTCATGGGTCTTCTCGGTCTACCTGCTCACGTCCACAACGACTGTGCCTATTTATGGCAAGCTGGCCGATCTCTACGGGCGCAAACCCCTTTTCCTCTTTGGCTCTAGCCTCTTCCTGCTCGGCTCTATCGCCTGTGGCACAGCGCAAACGATGGAGCAACTGATTGTCTTTCGAGCAATCCAGGGGTTGGGAGCAGGAGCCGTCTTGCCTATCGTGCTAACGATCATTGGCGATAATTTTGACCTGCAAGAGCGCGCCCGCCTCCAGGGGTTCTTTAGTGGCGTATGGGGCTTATCAAGCATTGTCGGTCCAGCTCTCGGTGGGCTGATCGTCGATCATTTCTCCTGGCGCTGGGTATTTTATATTAACATTCCCTTCGGTCTGCTCTCGGCTGTCTTGCTCATCTTCTCCCTCAAGGAAAATATTGAGCGTAAAAAGCATCAACTGGATTATCTTGGCACATTAACACTAACGGGCAGTATTATCGCGCTCCTCTTTGCCGTGCTGCAAGGTGGGACGAGCTGGGCCTGGAATTCGCCGCAAAGCATTGGGCTTTTTGTGACCGCTGCCGCCTTGCTGGCACTTTTCCTGCGCCAAGAGCGGCGGGCCAGCGAGCCTATTCTGCCGTTGACGCTTTTCAATAATCGCATCATCGCCATTTCGAGCTTTGGCGGAGTAATCCTGGGCGTCATCATGTTCGGTATCACATCCTATGTGCCGCTCTTTGTGCAGGGCGTTAAGGGAGGTACTGCCACCAGCGCCGGGCTTGTGCTTGGCCCCTTTCTGCTGGCCTGGCCCATCGCATCGACAGCGAGTGGGCGCATCGTGCTGCGCCTGGGATATCGTTTTACCGCCGGAATGGGAGCGTTTCTGACGATGATTGGCGTTAGCATGGTGACGCTCTTCACGGCCCAGACCAGCACTCCTTTTGTGATTACCTCGATGGTCTTGATAGGATCGGGCATGGGTTTCTCAAGCACGTCCTATATGCTCTCGGTACAGAATGCCGTGCCCTGGAATCTGCGTGGCGTGGCGACGGCCTCGACGCAATTTTTCCGCACGATTGGCGGTACCGTTGGGGTTGCCGTCATGGGTACAATCCTGAATGCGCAGATGGCCATACGCTTCTCGCCAATCTTCGCGCATTTTGCCAGTGCCGCCCAGCGGCTACCAAAGGGCGTAATACCTGGCAATGTCTTGCTCACACCTGATTTGCGAGCGTTGCTGCCTACCGCCTTTCTCCAGCAGCTTGAGGGTGCGCTGGCGCAAAGTTTGTTCTGGGTCTACCTGCTCCTGGTCGTGCTGGCTGTAATCGCCCTGGTCGGCATGTTCTGGCTCCCCGGTGGCCGCGCCGATCAACATGCATACAAACCAGAAGAGGGCGATGAGATGCTTGAGGAGCCTGCACCAGAGATTAGCTTGATCGGATAGATGGTTCCCAAACAGGAATGTCAAGCGGACGCACCCCAATTTCGTACCGACCCGCTTCAGCGCGTCCAATTTATTGAGCGTCATGCCCCTTCGTACCTATGCGATAGATCGCAGAGTTGAGGGAAAGACGAGCAAGGGGGAGCAAGGACGGGCGCTAAAGCGGACGCGCTGCAAGCAGGTCGGTACGACGGTTAGGCAAGCTCAGATATATTTCCGACGGTTAGGCAACTCAGGTATTTTTCATGGTTTCTTGCTAATTCTCATCATCTCCTGGTTGTTGCAGCGGCTTTACGATTTCGGGAGGCGTTCCTACCGGTGGGTGAATCCAGGATTTGATGCGCAGGTAGAGCGCCATAATGCCGCTGAACCAGAGGCCGCCGTAGATATATCCTGCTGCTACGTCGCTGGGCCAGTGAGCGCCCAGGTAGATGCGCGAAGGTCCGATGCAGATAATCAGTGCCGTACAGATAGTAATCAGGATGTTGCGTATCCTGCCGGAACGCCAGTTGGTGGCTAGCAGGTAGATCAGCAGCCCGTAAAAGTTGATGTAGTGCATCACATGCCCGCTTGGGAAGCTAGGCTCGTTGATGACACGCGTGACCGCTACCAGTTCCTTTGTGGGGCGTGGACGTTTGATTAGATGCTTGACCAGGGCATTGAGAACGCCGGAAGACGAGGTCAGCAGGATAAAGAGCGCCTCTAAGCGGAAGCGCAAGGCCCAGAAAAGGCCTGCAACGCCGATGGTCTGGGGCAACGACCACTCGAAAAAGCCAGGCTCGGAAACGACGTACATCAAACGGCGAAACCAGGGATTGCGCTGTTTCTGCAAGTTCGTCGTAATCAATCTATCGCCGGGGAAGAACTGGGTACGTTGGGCGATTAGCGAAAGAATGACGGCCCCGGAAAGCAGCCAGAGGTAGAAGGCCATGAACATGGTGCCGCGCGAAACGGCCCGGCGTCCAGAAACGGAGGTTTGAGCGGCTATGCGCTGAGCCTCGTCTACCACAGGTCTGACGTTTTCTTCAACTTTGCTGGCGATATCGGGTGACTTTCCTATAGTAGCATCGGCTGGCTCCGTAGTAGTCGGTTTTTTGGCCCGGCGGCTATTACCAAACATCTGGCGAACCTCTCTCTCTCTAACTAGCGTACCTTTTGTACCTGGCTCTGCTGCCCTGGCTTTGCTTTCCCTTCCGCCATAGCAACTCCCGTAGCAACGTTCTGGGGAATGCGCACGCGTAATGCTCCCGGCACAACTTTGATCGTTGCAGGCGTCGTGCCATGCGGGATGCCATCGGCGTGCATCTCTATTGGCTGATCGCCTGTCACTCGGAGCGATTTGCTTCTGTGATGCGTGATCCCAGGCTGAAGCATGCGTCGCCCCTGGCTGATGGAAATGGCGTGGCGAATATATTCAAATTTGCTGAAATTTCTGTAAATGACCACATCAAGCAGCCCGTCGTCCATCAATGCCTCCGGTGCGACCTGGATATGGGCACCATACGATGGCGAGTTGCAGATCGTTACCTGAATGGCATGGTAGGAGCGACTCTTATTATCGTCAAAAGCAATTTTCATTCTGGTTGGTCGAAAGGTATACAGTTTGAAAAGCCCTTCGATCACGCCACGCAGCGTCGAGAGCAGACCTGGATTTTTGATTTCCTCTGCTGCCGGGAAAAGCGCAGCGTCCAGCCCGATACCTGCGACCTCAAGGAAAACGTGCTCGTTAATGGTTCCAACGTCGATCTGCTTGCTGTCGCCTTGAGCAATCACCTCGCAGGCTTGCTTGATCTCCTCTGGAATTTTCAGGCTACGTGCCAGATTATTCATTGTTCCTAGCGCGATGATGCCGAGGGTGCTGTTGGTGCCAATCAAACCATGAGCCACAGCATGAATAGTCCCATCCCCGCCTGCTGCGATAACCAGCTCCGCTCCACTGGCGGCGGCCTTTTTTGCCAGCCCTTGACCCGGATCTTCCTTCGTGGTGTGCCAGACTTCGGGGGTAATCGCATACTCGTTCAATGCAGCCAGTATGGTAGCTTCGTTATCCTCTGGCGTGTCCTGGTTGGATGCCATCATGGATGTGCCAGAGACTGGATTGAGAATGAGAATTGTTTTCATGCATATACTTTCCTGGCGGTCATTATAATACCTTCGTTTGTGGAGGGCAGGCGCAAGGCGCAATCCCTCCACTGTGTAACACGCGCCAACGGACGAGTTGGTGTCAATTGTCGGTGAGCGTTGCTACACGCGGTCTGCGGCCCAGCGTACAGCTTCGCTCAACGTGGGATACGGGATGATAGTGGAAGCAAGCTGCTTGACGGAGAGCTTTGCGTGCATCGCCACAATGATGGGAGTTAGCAGATCATCGGCCCTCGCTCCCAGGATATGGCCGCCCAGAATAGCTCCCTGCGGATCGACCAGCAACTTGACCAGTCCCTCCGTTTGACCATTGGTAATCGCCCGCTCGACTTCGCTAAACTTCATGCATGCAGCTTTATACGCGATCCCCTGCTCGCGCAATTGCTCTTCCGTCTGGCCGACATGAGCGAGCGGAGGATCAGTATACGTCACCCAGGGAATAACGCTATCGTCGAAGGGTTGAGGATCGGTGGCGAAAGCGTTTTGCGCTGCGACTTTCCCTTGCTGGTAGGCGACGTGGGTGAATTGCAATCCTCCTGCCACATCCCCTGCGGCCCAGATGTGCGGTACGCTGGTGCGTAGATATTGATCCACGACGATGCCCTTTTTCTCGGTTTTCACGCCGATAGCTGCTAGATTGAGCTTTTCGAGCGTTGGTCTGCGACCGAGCGCCAGCAAAATTTCGTCTGCTATCAGTTCTTGCTGTGGGCCATCTTTGCAGCGATAAATAAGCTTCTTGCCTGCGGATACGCGTTGTACCTGCCGCAATTCGGCCTCCGTCTCTATGTGAATGCCTTCCTGTTCCAGCAGGTCGCAGAGCTGCGTGGCCAGTTCGCGATCTTCCGTGCCAAGTGGGTAAGAACTGCGTTCCAGCACGGTGACGTTGACACCGAAGCGATGATACATCTGAGCAAATTCGATGCCTATCGCTCCACCGCCCACAATCGCCAGGCGTCGCGGTAGCTCTGGCAATGCTACCGCCTCCACATTGGTGATAAAGCCTGCCTGCTTCAGCCCTTCTATTGGTGGAGCGAGCGTCTGACTGCCCGATGCAACGATAATGCGTTCGGCTGCAATCGTTTTTCCCAGGACCGAGACCTCATGCGGCGAGACAAAACTGGCCTCGCCTTTGATGACCTCGATCCCTTTTTTCCTCAGCTCCGCGCTGGCTTCGTCCGAAGTTCCGCCGCGAATGCGCTCAATCACCTCACGCGTATATTCCCCAACGGCTTTCCAATCGGTTGACACTGAGGGGATACGCAGGCCGTAACGGTCGGCATGGCGAGCTTGATGGAGCATGGTGGCGATGTGCAGCAGCGTTTTGGTCGGATCGCAGCCATAATTGAGGCAGGTTCCCCCTATTTTATCTCGTTCTATCAGAGCCACATGTACACCATTACTGGCAGCACTGGTAGCTGCTGTGCTCCCCGCTGCTCCCGCGCCAATCACAAGTAGATCGTAATGTTTTGTTTCCACGCTAGTTCTCCTTAGATAGTGCTAGCCTCTCTTTGTTTTTACACGAATGCTCGCTGTCTTTGGCTACTGCTGACTACTTAGGGGACGCTCTCTAGAAGGGTCTCTAACGGATTGTAATAGTTTCTGGTGAGTTATGCGTGTTCAAGGTGATACACTGATTGTACTTTTACTGTTAAAGCAACGCTGTTAGTCGGGAACATGCTATGTTCAATCTCCCACTTTCGCACTTGTAAAGCGCATGTGCGAGGGGAGAGAAATTTGGTGAGAAGTCACTTTCATACTTGTAAAGCGGTTGTGTTAGTATACAGTGATGCAAGTCGATTATGATGAGAAGCATTAGGAGAAGTTAAGAAAAAACTTAACAGTTTTATTGTTGACTTGTGTTATGAAATGGGCGTAGGTTACGATAGAATCGGTAAAAAGGTTCAATTAAACTTCACGTCTACGCTGAAAATAGTCTATCCACAATGGAATGGTAGTGAATAAGCGATGAATCTACGTGTTGGAGAAGGAATTCATGGGAATGTACCGTCATGGAGAGCATGCTGTCTTTATGCCATCCATTAAGGCTGTCCCGGCTCGTATCGACTATCACGATTTTATCGTCAAGGCCCTTGTCCAGCGTCGCACACAGTTAGATATGGCCTTTGAGGTGCTGACAGCGCGGGCCAGCATGTTGACGGACGTTGCTGTAAAGCTGGTCGAGACGTTGCGTAGCGGGCACAAGGTACTGGTGGCAGGCAATGGTGGAAGCGCGGCCCAGGCCCAGCATCTGGCGGGCGAACTGGTCGGGCGTTTCAAACGTGAGCGTGCTCCCTATGCCGTGATTTCTCTCACCACTGATCTCGCGATTATCACT
The DNA here is from genome assembly GCA_035764225.1 of Ktedonobacteraceae bacterium. Taxonomy (GTDB): domain Bacteria; phylum Chloroflexota; class Ktedonobacteria; order Ktedonobacterales; family Ktedonobacteraceae; genus DASRHT01. Next base: position 7,358 of record DASTZT010000610.1, on the reverse strand, counting down.
GCCGTCTCCAATGATTACGGTTATCAGGATGTCTTTGCGCGTCAGGTGCGTGCGCTGGGTCAGCCGGGCGATCTGCTGATAGCTTTTAGTACAAGCGGCGAGTCGGAGAATCTGGTGCGGGCCGCTCAGGCCGGACACGAGGGATTACTGACGGTGGTTGCTGTAACCGGAGAGCGCCCCAGCCGTCTGGAACGCCAGGCCGATATGACGATCCACGTCCCGATGATTGATACCGCAACCATTCAGGAATTGCACATGGTTGTGATCCACATCCTGTGCGATCTTGCTGAAACCAGGCTATCGGTTTGTGAAAACGAGGGAAATGTATGAAGCGCCGTGCTGTTTTTCTTGATCGTGACGGGACGCTTGTTCATCCCGCTCATTATCCATCTCGCCCCGAACATTTGCGGCTCTATGAGCATATCGGCTCGGAACTCTACGGGGTGCAACTCATAGGCTTTCACTTGATCGTGGTGACGAATCAGTCTGGCATCGCTCGTGGCTATTTCAGCGAGGCCGATTTACAAGAAATGCATCAGCACCTTGCCCGCGAACTGGCAGCTTCCGATGTTTCCCTGAGTGGTATTTACTACTGCCCACATCATGTTGATGGCGTGGTTCCAGAGCTGGCTATCCCTTGCGACTGTCGCAAGCCTGAGCCTGGTATGCTGTTACGTGCGGCTGACGAGCACGACCTGGATCTGCAACGCTGCTGGCTTGTTGGCGATATCCTTGATGATATTGAAGCGGGCAACCGTGCGGGATGTCGCACAATCCTGGTTGATCTGGGGACCGAGCAGCTTCCAACTTCCATGCTGCGTTGCCCAAATTTTGTCGCCAGAGATAGCTGTCACGCTTTGCGCATCATTCAAACCGTCGAATCGCTTGGTTCCGCGCTGGAACTAACCTATCGTCCAGCGCAATGGATGGATACCATTGCCGCAGGGGCCGGGCTTGCCCCCGCGCAATCTTGCCCTATGGAGGAAGATCGATGTCACATCCTGTAACAACGCCAGGGGGGCCAATTGGTCTGGTACGACAATTTCGTCGGTTACGGGCGCTCGTCATTGGCGATGCCATGCTCGATACGTATCTGGAAGGAACGGCTGCCCGACTGTGCAGCGAGGGGCCGGTGCCTGTGGTCTGTAAAACGGCGGAGCATCGTATTCCCGGCGGCGCGGCCAATACTGCTGTCAACCTGCGCGCGCTTGACGCTGATGTGATCTTCCTGGGCTTTGTGGGGTGTGATCTCGCGGGAAGCTTACTACGCAAAGCTTTACGGGCGCATGGCGTAAGTGATCGCTGGCTGGTTGAAGATGCGAAGGCCGCGACGCTGCATAAGCTGCGTATTCTGGCTGATGGTCAATATGTGGCTCGTTTTGATGAGGGTGGAAACGCGATTGCCCATAGCTACTCTAAGGAGAGCCAGCAGCGCATCATCGCCAATCTTGAAACTGCCTATGCTCGCTGCGATCTGGTTGTCGTTTCTGATTACTATTATGGTGCTCTCTCCGATGCCTTAATTGAGCGGCTGCGCGAGTTGCACGAGGCCAACCCTAAAACGCTGGTTATCGACTCCAAAGCATTGCAGCATTTTCGGGCTGTGAAAGCGACCGTTGTAACGCCTAATTATCAGGAGGCGCGGCTGCTGGTTGAGTTGAACGAGACTCGTTCATCCGGCGTTGCTTTGCAAGGTATGCGGACATTGGAGGAGGTAGAGCGAATCGGCTGGCAGTTGCTCACCTTGCTGGATACTGAGCATGTGGCGGTGACGCTGGCTGAGAAGGGGGTGTTTCTGCTCAACCGTCGCGGCGATGCCTGGCACCTGCCTGCTCATCCGGTAGCTCATGCCAATGATGTTGGAGCTGGCGATTCCTTCGCCTCTGCTCTGGCCCTGGCTCTAGCGGCTGGAGGAAGCATTGATGAGGCGGCGCAAATTGGGATTGACGCGGCTGGTATCGCAGTCACAAAGCAGTGGACGGCAGCAGTGCAGTACCAGGAATTGTTGCAGCGTGTCAGCGTGCGAGCTTATGCCAGCAATACGTGTTCGTTCTTCTCATTGCCCCATGATAGCCAGGGAGCGTTAAGCCAGGTAGTTGCTTATCTCGATGCTCAACGTCTGGCGGGGCGCACGATAGTTTTTACTAATGGCGTTTTCGATATTCTGCACGCCGGACATGTGCAATTGCTGCGTCAGGCTAAAGAACTGGGAGATGTACTGGTCGTGGGCGTCAATAGCGATAGGAGTACCCGACGTATCAAAGGGGCGGGCCGTCCTATTAATGGCGAGCGTGATCGTATGGCTTTGGTCGCAGCTTTAGATGTGGTGGATCATGTCGTGCTCTTTGATGAAGATACGCCAACAGAGCTGATTCGGGCGCTGCGTCCCCATATTCATGTCAAGGGCGGTGATTATGCCGATGAAGCGTTGCCGGAAGCAGTGGCTGTGCATGAGGTGGGGGGACGCGTGGTCATTTTGCCACTGATTGGCAGTGTGAGCACAAGCGGTATGATCGAGCGCATCGCAGCTCTGGCAACGCGACAATCGTCCATTGATGCAGCATCAGGCGGAGGCAAGCGATGATTGAGGAGAAATGGCGTGCGGTACGCAATGTGCTGCTGGTACGGCTCGATAATCTTGGCGATGTGCTGCTGACAACTCCGGCATTTCACGCCGTCAAGACCTCGTTGCCCGATGCCCGTCTGACGCTGCTCGCCAGTCCTGTTGGAGCACAAGTTGCTGCTCTCGATCCTGATATCGATGAGGTGATTGTCTATCAAGCGCCCTGGATGGACCCCTGGCATCGCCTGCCCCAGGATGGTGAGCGCGAACAAGCAATGATCTCTTTGCTCAAAGAGCGCCAATTTGATGCTGCGCTGATCTTTACATCGTTTCGCCAGAGTTCATTACCGGCAGCCTATCTCTGCTACCTGGCTGGTATTCCTTTGCGTGCCGCCGCCTCCATTGACGGACCGGGTTCTCTGCTGACGACGCGGCATAAGCATCCCGAAGATATGATGCACGAGGTGGAGCGCGGGCTTGATCTTGTCAACGCGCTTGGCATGCAAACAGACGAAGACGATCTGGTGCTCCGGGTACCCGGCGATGCCATGCTGGCTATCTCAACCCTGCTCGCTGATCTGAATATCGACGGACGCCCGCTGGTGGTGGTGCATCCAGGGTGTAGCATGCCCGCACGCACCTATTCGTGGGAACAGTATGCCCAGGTGATTGATCTACTGGTCGAGCAACTGGCAGCATTTGTGATCGTCACAGGGATGAAGGAAGAGCGTCCTCTCGTGGCCCAGGTGCTTGAGCGTGTGAAGGCTGAGAATCGCCCCGCAACCCTGGCATTGGTAGGCGTATTGCCCTTTGCCGAATTCTGCGCCATGATAAAGGCAGCAGACCTGACAATTACCAACAATACTGGCCCGATGCACATCTCCGCCGCCGTCAAGACGCCCGTGATTGCGCTCTTCGCTCTGACTAATCCGCCAGAGCAATGGGGCCCCTGGCATGTACCTCATCGCCAGCTCTACCACGATGTACCATGCCGCATCTGCTATAGTCGCGTCTGCCCGTACCAACACGACTGCCTGCGCCTCGTCTCGCCACACAAGGTCATCAACGCCGCCGTCGATTTATTGTGTGTCTCGCAAGCAGGGCAAGCGCAAGGCCCCCACACCACCCAACCCGGCCCCTTGCCCCTACCGTTGCACCCGGCAGAAATCGTTCCTGCGGCAGGGCAAGCGCAAGGCCCCCACGCAACCCAGCCCGTCCCCTTGCCCCTACCGTTGCCCCTAACAGAATCGTATCCGGCCACCAACCCATCCGAACGGGATTCGCAATCTTGGACGGAGGTGGTAGGGGCAAGGGGAGGGGATGATGCGGGGAAGGGGCCTTGCGCTTGCCCGGCGGGATGGGCAAAAAACGAGGAGGTGGTGGGATGAACGCGTGGCTGACCGCAAGCAATATTCTCGCGGTGCGCATGGATAATATTGGCGACATTATTATGCTGGGACCGGCTTTGCGTGCGGTCAAAGAGACCTCGCCCCAGGCGCGTTTAACGCTGTTGGCGAGTCCGGCTGGCTCGACTGCTGCTGGACTGTTGCCCTGGATCGATGAGGTGATTACCTGGCGTGCTAGCTGGCAAGATGTGGGAGGGAGGATGCCCTTTGAGCCTGCTCGCGAAGTGGAATTGATACGGTTGCTGGCAAGCTACAACTTTGATGCTGCGCTGATCTTTACCTCGTTTAGCCAGACGCCACACACGCCCGGCTATGTCTGCTATCTGGCAGGCATTCCCTTGCGGGCCGGAGAATCGCAAGAGTTTGGTGGTAGCACGCTTTCGGTTGAGCTGCGAGGCGCACCGACCGAGTTGCATCAGGTGGAGCGCAATCTGCGCCTGGTGGAGCATCTTGGCTTCATGACCAGGGATCGCAGGCTGGTCGTGTCCATTGCTAATCAGGATCGGGCTGACTGCGAGCGGCTGTTGTATAAGTGCGGTATTGATGCTGATGCTCCCTTTGCGCTGATTCACCCCGGAGCGAGCGCACAGGCACGACGATATCCGGCGACACACTTTGGTGCGGTGGCGAATTTACTACTGCAACGCGGCTGGCAGGTGCTGGTAACGGGGACCGAACGCGAGGAGGCGTTGCTCACGACGGTGATGCAAGCGGCACCGCGTGCATGCTTGCTCATGGGCGAGAGCACGGTGGCCGTGTATGCTGCGTTGATTGAGCACGCAACAGTCGTGATTTGTAACGATACTCTACCGATGCACCTGGCTGATGCTGTTTGTACTCCCGTTGTGGTGCTGTTTTCAGGCACGGACTATGAAGAGCAGTGGCGGCCTCGTTTCACAAGGGCGCGATTATTGCGTCGTCCAACGCCCTGTCATCCCTGCTATCTGTTTGAGTGTCCCATCGGCCTGCCCTGCCTGGATATCTCGCCAGAGGAAGTGGTGCAGGAGGTTGAGGCATTGCAAGAAGATGTCAGGCATACACAGAGCGCGGTTGGGACGGCGAAGGGAGGCTTGTGATGAGGATAGAAGAGCCGAGGCGCATCGCCATCTTTCGCGCTTTGCAACTGGGCGATTTGTTAGCTGCTGTTCCGGCTTTGCGGGCGATCCGGCGACGTTTTCCAGAGGCCGAAATTAGCTTGATCGGACTACCCTGGGCTGCCGGGTTTGCGCAACGTTTTGCTCGCTACATTGATCGCTTTGTTGAATTTCCCGGCTATCCAGGGATAGACGAAGCACCCTTTGAGGCAGCACGGACGGCCCGTTTTCTAGAGGAGCAGCAGAGCTACGGCTATGATCTGGCGGTGCAGATGCATGGAAGCGGTCAGACGAGCAATCCTTTCGTCCTGGCATTACATGGCAGGCATACCGTTGGCTACTATGAGGGCGAGCGACCGGTGGGCCTGACGCTCGCGGCGGAATATCCCTGTGAGCAGCATGAAATCTTGCGCAACCTGGGCCTTGCGGCGTTGCTGGATGAACGTAGGGGCGGGGCTGGCCCCTGTCCGATTGAAGATGCGACGCTTGAATTTCCGTTGTATGGGGAGGATTACGCGGAGGCAGCGCGGTTGCTGGCTCTTTTGCCGACGGGACGGCGTCCCTGGATTGGAATGCACGTCGGGGCGCGTCCGCCTGCTCGTCGCTGGCCTCTGGAGCACTTTGCCGCTCTGGCTGATGCGCTGGTACGCACATTCAATGCTGAGGTTCTGTTGACTGGTAGTGCTGACGAAAAGACGATGGTACATGGCGTGCTGGAACGGATGGAGACGCGGGCTATTAATCTGGCGGGCAAGACATCGCTGGGAGGATTGGCGGCTCTGATGCGCAAGCTGGATCTATTTATCAGCAACGATACCGGTCCTGCCCACCTTGCGGTCGCGGTGGATTGTCCGAGTGTGACCATTTTCGGGCCAGCTGATCCGCAACGCTGGGCACCGCTTGATCGCGAGCGGCATCCGATTGTGCGGCGCGAAGTTGCATGTAGTCCGTGTGGGTATTGGCAGTGTCCTATCGATCATCGCTGCCTGCGTTGGTTGAGTCCAGAAATGGTAATGGACGCTGCTGAAGGGCTGCTACATGAAGGAGTGGTAGCGCGTAGAGGACAGGATAGGCTTTTAAATATACCTCTGTATAAGGAAAAATGAGTATGAAACGCTTGAACATTTTGTTATGGCATATTCATGGAAGCTATCTGAATGCGCTGGCTCGTGTGGAGCATAACTGGTTTCTGCCCGTGAAACCTGATCGCCCGGAGGGATATGGGGGACGAGGGGCCACCTTTGATCTGCCTGATTATATGCGGGAAGTGCCTGCCGAAGAAGTGTCTGCCCTCAAGCTTGATCTTATTATCTATCAGACGCCCAAAAATTACTTTGAAGATCAATATGAAATCCTGAGCGAGCAGCAGCGCCGCTTGCCCAAAATCTATCTTGAGCACAATACGCCTAAACCGCACGCGACCGACACAAGGCATCCTATTGACGATCCTGACGTGTTGCTGGTTCATGTCACCCACTACAATCGTCTGATGTGGGATAACGGTAGCACTACCACGATGGTCATCGAGCATAGCGTGGCGATTGACCCCGCCGCCCAATATACCGGACGATTGCCTCGCGGCATCACGGTCATCAACGGCATGCAGAAGCGCCCGCGCATCACTGGCTACGATCTTTTGCTCAAGGCACGCGAAAGTGTACCGCTGGATCTAGCGGGCATGCAAACGGAGGAGCTGGGAGGGCTGGGAGATGTGCCCTATCGCGAACTGCATCGACGTATTGCAGATCATCGTTTCCTCTTCAGTCCCATTCGGTATACGAGCCTACCCCTGGCTGTGATTGAGGCTATGACAATGGGCATGCCCGTAGTGGCACTGGCAACGACTGAACTGCCGACGGTGATTGAGCACGGCAAAAGCGGCTACGTTTCCTGTGATGTGGATGAACTAATTGACTGTATGCGCTTTTTGCTGACGAATCCGCAGGAGGCGAGACGGCTGGGCGATAACGCTCGTGCTGTGGCCAATGAACGCTTTGGCCTGCAACGTTTCGCGCGCGCTTGGAATACGGCCTTCGCGACCGTAAGGGGGGAAAGGCTATGAACGAGACCAGACGAGTGGCGTTTTTAAGCGAGCATGCCAGCCCGGTAGCTCTGCTGGGCAGTGAGGATGCCGGTGGACAGAATGTTTATGTTGATGAGGTCAGCCGCAATCTGGCTCGCCAGGGGTATAGCGTGGATGTTTTTACGCGTCGAGATGATCCGCGTGTACCGGAGGTGGTGCCGTGGGCATCGGGGGTACGCATCATCAATGTAAGCGTGGGACCAGCCGAATTT
>DASTZT010000609.1:0-4055 GCA_035764225.1 Ktedonobacteraceae bacterium | reverse complement strand
GGGAAGGACTGGGTGAGAGCATATCTTTGGCGAATGCCGAGCGGATAATAGATTTTTCGCCGATATGCTCGACGTTATAACGGTTTTGCTCCTCAAGCAGGCTGGCGAATACGCCTCCCTGACGTTTTAACTCCTTAAAGCTTCCTTGCTCCACAACGCGGCCATCCTTGAGAACGATAATTTCATCAACATTGCCTAGAGTGCTGAGGCGGTGAGAAATCATCAACACCGTGCGCCCCACGACCAGTTTGTCCAGGGCATGCATGACCTCTGCTTCTGACTCGACATCAAGGGCCGCCGTTGGCTCATCAAGGATCAGAATTGGGGCGTCGCGTAGAATCGCGCGCGCAATCGCCAGACGTTGGCGCTGCCCACCGGAGAGATCCTTGCCCTGCTCGCGGACAGTGCGCTCATAGCCGCCCAACAGCGTCAAGATCGTCTCGTGGATATTCGCTTTCTTAGCGGCATCGACAATCTCATCCATTGTCGCTCCTGGTCGTCCAATCTCAATATTTTCGCGAATGGTGCCCTCGAAAAGGACCGAATCCTGGAGCACCATACTGATATTCTGGCGCAGTACTCGCAGGGGGTACATGCGATTATCGACGCCGTCAATCTTCACTGTGCCCTGCTGAATCTCATAGAAGCGAGGAATAAGCTTGACCAGCGTGGTTTTGCCGCCGCCGGAAAGGCCGACCAGCGCGACTTTTCGTCCCGCGGGAATATGCAAATTGATGCCTTGCAGTACCACGCGATCCTTCGTATAGCCAAAGTGGACTTGTTCGAAGTGGATGTCGCCTTGCAGTTTTTGCGGGCCGTAGTAAGGGGTTTCCTGGTCGATGACTTCGGGAGCCTGGTCGAGCACCTCCTGAATACGTTCCGCGCCTGATGATGCGCTGCTGGCAAGATTTGCCAGTTTCGAGAGATCGCGCATGGGCTGGTAGAGCATTTTCAGGTAAGTCAGGAATAAAATCAACGTACCAATATCAACGCCACTGGTTGCGTCAATGGTGAACGGACCAAAGAGGCGGAAGGTATTTCCTGCGGCAACATATCCTCCCACGCCCACAATAATCGCGGTGCCAAGAGCGATCAGAATGGCGACAATGGGGGTGAACTGGGCCTGGAGACCACCAGCCTGTAGCCCTGCCGAGCGATTTTTATCAACGTATTTGCCGAAGCGTATGCCTTCACGTTCTTCACGGGTGAAAACCTTAATGACGGTCAGGGCATTGATATCCTCTGTCGCGACATCGGCGACCTGCCCTGCTGCTTTTGCCGCTTTTTTCGACGCTGCCTTAATACTTTTGGTATACGTCAGGACGATCATAAAAAGTGCCGGGGCGATGGCGATAGAAAGCAAGGTGTAGGAAGGGCTGATAGTGTACATGATAATTGCAACGCCGATGAGCGTAAGAATACCTGAGAGCAAGTCAACCAATCCGTCCGTCACAAGTTTCTCGATGTCGGCGATATTGCCGGTGACGCGCTGAACAAGATCGCCCTTTTTGTGTTTGCCGTGCCAATCGAGCGAGAGGCGTTGCAGGTGGTCAAAGAGCTGGTTGCGCAGGCGGGCCGACAAGTTTTGCGCGATATAGGAGGCGAAGTAGCGAGCGAAGTATGTCAGGATCGCACTTAAGATGCCAAAGATGACGAGCATCAAGGCTGAAAAGATGATCACCCCGATCACGCTATGGTGAGTTGTTTTGGGGGGAGCGGGCAGATTGAAAAACAAGAACTTTGATGAGGTTGTTGATGTTGAGGCTGGGCAGGGCGAGGTTGGGGGCAGCCGTGGTTGCGTCTGCCCTGGAGCGGGCCGTAGCGTTGGATCGAACGTGGGCGTGTCGAAATAGCTCAACATACCATCGAGAAAGGGAAAGGTACAGGTGGGGTCTGAGCCAGGATTGTTGATTTTGCTGGGAATAAATTTCAGGGGCATGGCGGCAAAAATATCCGAACCCACCTGGGTGATCGTGAACAGAATCGCCAGAACGACCAGGACACGGTATCCTTGAAGGTTGCGGTATAGAAAGCGTGAAAGCATTATCCTCTCCTCACTTCTACTTCAAGCACTGGGTAATTTCGTTGAGCATATTTGATAATTCCTGTGGTCGTGGACTGTTGAGGCGGTTGATGCGGCGAGTGGCGATTTTGAAGAGGAGGGCGGCCTCGTAGAGCCGGGTACGTTCTAAAATGCCTTGTACAGCTTCTAAAGTGACCCCGCGTGCTACCATCTCTTGCTGATATGTATTGCGAAAGATGGTAGCTGCCTCCTCAAACCATTGCCGCATTCCCGACCGTCGATACCATAAGGCGCTGGGGCGCAGATACGCTAAAAAATAGCCAACGTCCAGAGCAGGATCTGCCAGACAAAAACCGTCAAAGTCTACTACATAAACGCGATGACTGTGAAAAAGTAGTTGGCTGGCTTTAAATCCGCCATGAGCGGGACGATAGCGATCAGGCTGTAAGCTCTCCAGTCGTGATGCAAGTTGCTGGGCGCACCACTCTATGTGTGCCGCCTGCGCCTGATTGCGTTGCGCAAGCAAGGATGCCCGTTCTTGCGCCCGTTTTGCCTCCTTCGAGCCTGTGCGTGGCCCTTTGGCAAGCGGCTGAACGTGACTATTATGCAGACGCGCAAGTGCCTGGGCTGCAAGCTGTAGCTCCTCGACTGGAATGGTAATCTGCGTAATTGCTCCGCTTCGTTCCAGCTTTACTCGTGGCTGCAATGTATGGGTACCGGTACGCAATTGGCTCCATCGGTCGTTTGACTGGCGCTCAGCATCATTGACCTGAACGGCCTCGTTAAATGTCAGACCGAGCGTATCCAGCATGCCAAGCGGCTGAGGCAGCAGTGGGATTACTCCGGCTTCTTTTTGCTCGTCATAGAGTTGTTGTTGTAATGACTGGACATCGCGAGCCTGTTCGGGGTTATTGTAGACTTTGCCGAAAAGGGTGAGCGTTTTTTGTTTGTTGTCAATTTCAGTGCTGGCTTGCTCCAGTTGTAGGCGGTAACGGATCACACACCGGTTGCCTGGTTTATAACGTACCGGCTCGGCGCTGGCTCCCACAAGCTGCCAGGAATTGCCTATTTGTTGCTGGGCGGCAGCTGCTAGCGCCGCGCATAGAGTGCTCTGGGGGCTGGTATCGCAACACTCCGCCAATGCAGGAAGGCTGCTATCTGCCGGGAAATGTTGTACGGCAAGCCCTAGCTCCGTCAGATGCAGCACGCCAGAAGGCAATATATCTAGCTCTGCCTGCTGGGCCTGGGCCGCGCTAAAACGAATGTGTACACCCTCTAATGCTTGCTCATCAAGCGTCAAGCTAACCGTGTGACTGGGATCGTTGGAGCGTCCTTTATGGGTGGGATGCAGCTCATCGACGGCGTAGATGACGGCAAGGCCGCGCTCCGCTTTCCGCCGCAGATAGCGTACGAAAAGCCCCAGCGATCCCTGTGCTTGTGGCAAGAGAGGGCGCTGTGCTCGTTCAAAAATCTGCGTCAGTACTGTTGGAAGGTCGGTGATGGCCAACTCTGGCTCTCTAGGAGGAGATGCGTCGTTCATGCTGTGATCTTCCCTTCCTCACCTAAACGCTCCACCAGTCTTACCAGGGCGTCATCGGCACCCTGTACGCCGCGAAAGCCTGGAAACGAGTTGACATCAACGATGACCGGACCTGAGTCGGTCATAAGCAGATCGACCCCGTAGAGACGCAAATTGAATGTTTTGCCGATCTCCAGAGTGATGCTCTTCCAATCCTCCGGGAGTTCATCTGTTGTCAGGGGGAAATCCTCTTTAGGAGCTCCAGGTTCAAGCGGGGTCCGGCGACGAGCTGCGAATATCTGTTGATCGATCACCCACAGCTTGATGTCCCAACCATCGCTTGGCGAGAACTCCTGCAGAATCACAGGCTCCTGTCTCCATTGAGGGGCGAGCGCGTCTAGCTCCTCACGATTATCAATTTTGCTCACCAGGTCGCCACGATGACTGTAACGACTTTTAATGATGACTGGAAATGACAAAGTGGAGAGCACATCTTGTTGTTTGAGGAGATGA
>DASTZT010000608.1:0-4505 GCA_035764225.1 Ktedonobacteraceae bacterium | reverse complement strand
CAATATCAATCATTATTCACAAAAGGAGATTGTTTCCATGTTGTCTCACTTCAATTATTTCATGGCGAAGTTAACGGTATCGGTACGCGGGTCTTACTGGCCCGTTCTCGCCTCCATACTCATCATTGTTACCCCCATAGTACTACACATTTTCGCTATGCATTTCGCCATTCACACTAGCTTATCCATTATAAATACTGGCTCTAATCCACTTGATCCACATCCTCAGGGATAATTTCTTACTAGACACAATCAAATGAATTTGTGGTATAGTGTATCCTCAAACCGGTAACGCTATGCCACAGAGATTCTTTGATGGTTTCTAAGAAACTACTTGGGTAGATCGGTTTCGCTAGCATAGCAAGAAGTAGGATGTGATGAGCTGGAATTCTATTAACGAAATGATCGGTCTGGCACTGATAGACCCCGATTTTTGTCAGGAGCTGTTGGATAACCCGGTTGCTGCGGCACAGACACGGGGAGTGGATCTCACGCCTAAAGAACAGGACGTTCTGAGCAAGATTCATGTTGATAATATTTTCGAGTTCAGCCAGATTGTCCTTGACAAGTTGGCTCCTGACCACCGCCGCTAAGCGATATTTTGTCAAGGCTGTTGCCAACCTCGGATGTGGAGCAGAAAGATGGGTGTCCTCCACGTCGATGACCGATCTGGCAGGGATGCACGGTGATTACGCCTCCTCATCCCCGCCCTTTCTCTTGAATACGCCTCTTTCACCCGCAAAAATACACCGATGGCGTATTGTGGCTAAAAACCCACACAAGCTATACTGTTTACATATTCAGGATCACCACATCCCCTCATATACGCGGTCTATTTATGAAACCAGGTGGGGAGACGCATGATCTCTGTAAAATCAGGTGGGAAGAGCATATACTTTCATCTCTAGTCTGAAAGGAGCTATACACATGTCCAGGGAAGAAGAAGATCAAACAGTTTACAAGGTGGTAAACAACCACGAAGAGCAATACTCGATCTGGCCTGTCAACCGCGAAAACCCTCTTGGGTGGTATGACGCTGGCAAAAGCGGACAGAAAGAGGAATGCCTGGCCTACATCAAAGAGGTATGGACAGATATGCGACCTCTTAGCCTGCGTCAACGCATGGAAGCAAAGGATATCTCATGAACGATCTCGTACAGCGTCTCTCGGAAGGCAGTCATGCTGTCACCATTGGTGGCCCTCGACCCTCTCTTACAGAGTTCAAGCAACGTGTTGAAAACATGGGCTATGTTTTCATTAAGTTTACCGGTACGCAGGGAGGCACCGATCTAGGGGTGCGAGTCGATCAAGCTGCGACCGATCTCAGCCAGGCCAACTTTGCCCAAAGCTCAGGCGTGGCCCATGTCGAAGGCAATCTGACCTTAAACTATGTCAAAGTCCGTTGCGTTGCCGACATTGATCTAGCGACGCTCGACGGCACCGGCCACCTCGTGGCTCTGGAAAATGCCTCTCACTAGCTTATCATGCCGCGATAGCTTCCTGACCAGGAGCTGACGCGGCATTATCCCCCAAGCACCTGGGCAAGCGCAAGGCCCCCACGTCCACACCACCCTTCCCCTTGCCCCTACCGCATCCCGCAATACCATCAATTCACGATAATTTCGTGGCGACGAGATTGATCGCGTCCGATTTATCGCCCGTCCTCCCCAATATCGCATCCCACGAGGGCAAGCGCAAGGCCCCCACGTCCACGCCGCCCCGCCCCTTGCCCCTACGCATCTGACCAGCATACAGCGGCCCATTTGGTTTTTGGGCCTTGCGCTTACCCTGACCGTTTGTCTTGCCTACTCCCATCGCTTTCTCGCTGGAATTAGACGATGGTGAGGGAGATGTTGGTGTCGTGCTCCAGGGTGCCGCTTTTGGCGTGGATGGTCATTGCGAAGGTTCCTGTGATGGTCGAGTGCTTGGCGATCTGAATATCAACCTCGCCGTCGTTCAATGGTCCTAGCCCTGGTTGGGTGATCGAGACGGTTCCATTAGGCGGTATGTTGCCAGTGAGGCTGAGCGTTACACTGCCGCTGAAGCCGTTGACAGGCGTGATGGTGACAAAATAGGGTGCGCCCGTGCCCCTTTTTCTGGTTTGCGAAAGGGGACTGACGGTGACGGTAAAATCGGGCGTGCCAGAAACTGTTGCTGCGTGTACTACTGGCGTTGCTCGTCCTAACAGCAAGGGAACTGCTAAGGCCAGCACGAAGAAAAATAGTACGAGGGTACTTCTGAGTCTGGTAAAAGGCATGGTGGAACTCCTTTCAAGCGATTGAAATAGCGAATCCAACAGCAAAATGTCATTGACAAGACCTGGCACCCATGCTCTACCCAGGACCACGCAGGAGGATGGTCTGGCCTGTTGATAACAAAGACGGATTACTTTCCCATCATTCGTTATCAACGCGAACTACTCAATATAGCTTGAGTAGCTGTTTGTCAACGTAAATATACGATATTCTACTGTTTTATCGCAAGGATCATAAAAATCACTGTCTGGGCGGTTCTCTAATTACGCCATCTCTGACGACCCAGGCGGCCCAATCAAAACACAACCGGGGCTTGCCCTCGTTGGGATTATTGAAGCTGTGATGGCAAAACACAAAATATCTTTGCTTACTCTCACAGCTTCATCACAGACTCGGCTCAGTTGGAATTCAGCTTGACCTGTTAGAATATAATTGTTAGCGCCTTACTCAATCATTGAATGGTAACAAACGCGTTGACAAAAATTTTTGCGAGAGAAAAGCTTGGGGCGCTCACGGGCTGAGTCTCCAGGCGAGAAATATCCGTTTTTTTGTATCCCAGAAGTAGGATGGTTATGCAACAAGAACTATGCGCCTACCTTGTGAGCGACGATGGACAGGTTTCACAGTTACCAACCGAAGACCTGCGTGCCGCCTTTGCTCAACTACGACAGGCAAGCGCCACCCAACAACAAAATACTTCCTCCAACACTACCACGATCTACGAGTTTTTACAGACGCTCAAGCGCACCTTGCAAGCGTCGCGTGAGAAGCGAGATTGACATCGCAATCTATTCTGATCAATCAGAGACTATCGGCACACTGGCTATTTCGCCTGAAAAAGTTGCAAAATAGCCAGCATCGACCTTTATACGCGTGTCAGGAAGAGCCCATAGCTACGCATAGATATACCATCCTCCCGATCCATCCGCGTGGTGTCCTGAGGCGTCGTTTTTCATGAGACGAACTGCCGTATCGATGACGAACAGTTGCGGTGGATGGTAGATAGGATACTCAACGACTTCCTGCTCACGCCATCTGTCGCACTCTTGCGTCTGCAACTCGGTCTCTGTATATTTGTCCTTCTGTTGTTCCATCGCTCGCTCCAATCGCTTAAACACACCGATCCTCTTTCAGAAAAACCATCGCACGCTTTTTCCTGCTACACTACCTGAGATACAACAGTCGCCACTGCAACGATGCTTTCTCAACATACATGAACGACCTGGGTGGGAGCTGTACGAACCTGCCGCCATTGGCTTTCCAGGCAGAACCAATGGATGATCGCCAGTACACTATCCATCCGCTGTAGTTGACGGACATTGGCCCCGGCGATACGTGCCTCCTGGAGATATTTGAGCAACATATCCTGATCAAACATCTTTAACAGCGCGGAAGGCATCTGCCGCACCATCGCTTCCAGATGTTGGAGATTGCGAGACAGGCCCCGATAATACACTTCGTCAAAATGTCCTTTACGACGACGATGACAGATACATTCCGGCAAGATGTCACGCATTGCCTCTGCTAACACGGGCTTCATTTGCCCTGGCTCAGGTTGAAGCCGCAACTGCATGCCTAAGCCAAAGCATAAGAGGCGTCTATCAAGGAAAGGATGGGCGATGGCAATCCCGCGAGGAGCTGCCACAGACCAGCGCAAAACATCTCCTGCCCGATTCTCAATGGCATTGAGCGTAACGGATAGATCGGTTCGCTGGCAAAGGCGATACATATGCTGCGCATTTTCGATTGCCCGATCCCAGAGCGCATAGCGACGGACAAAATCTAGCAAGATCCAGGGGGGAACAGTCCAATCGCTCTGCTGGTTCAGCCTGACGGCAGCAGATTTTTGCCGACGTTTCACCAGATTGCTGATAAACCAGATCGGCGGCAAAGTAGCAAGACCGAACGGCAGGAGAATCGCCCAGGGATTGCAGTTGCGTCCTTGCGCCCATTTGCAAGCCTCTCGCCAGGCCTGGCATATACGCCCCTGAAGCAGTAAATCGGCGAGATAGAATGGATGAAGGTCATGGATCTCATCAGCTCCTAAACCAGTCAGCATAGTGGTAGCGCCAATGCAAAAAGCTCGATCAACCATCGCCCGGTCCTTCGCCAATCCTCGCAAGCCCGCAAAGGGTTCTTCATGCGGCGGCGCATCGAGAAAGCTATCGAAATCTAGCAGATCGTCCGCAGATAACCGATGCGCCACGATCTCCGGCCCGCATTGCAGGGCTTCTTCAATATAAGCAGTTT
>DASTZT010000607.1:0-9353 GCA_035764225.1 Ktedonobacteraceae bacterium | reverse complement strand
TAGCTGGCTCTGTTGTAAACCAAGCTTAAGTAATGACTGGCCATCAGGCTTATGTAGCTCGGCAATAATTACA
The DNA here is from genome assembly GCA_035764225.1 of Ktedonobacteraceae bacterium. Taxonomy (GTDB): domain Bacteria; phylum Chloroflexota; class Ktedonobacteria; order Ktedonobacterales; family Ktedonobacteraceae; genus DASRHT01. The sequence goes on along the minus strand of DASTZT010000607.1, from coordinate 9,280 downwards.
TCTGGCGCAAAAAAGCTGTACGGTAGCTGAAAGAACTCATCCAAAAGCTTGCCAATGTATAAATCTATGAGAACGCTCGTATCAACCACACATCTCGAATGGTACCCCACCATGCCGCTCTACTTCTCCCTCCAAAAATTGAGATATGGGTACACCCAACAACTCTGAGGCCCGCGCCTGTGAGATGATGCCTTCGCATAATGCATGCATTACCAGTCGCTCAAAACGTTGTGGCTTTTCGGAGAGTATTGTATCGCCTGGTTCCTCGCGATGCCATCCTCTCTGGCGAAACTGTTTAAACATCTGAGCAGCCATTTCTTCGGAAAGAATCGCGAGATCTTTGGCGCGATAAATCCACGCCTGCATACTTAAGCCATATTTGTGTTTGAGCAAATGCAATTCATAGAGGCTGATCGTACGACGTTTCAATCCCAATTCAAGTTCGACGGCTGGACGAGGTTCGAGAAAAGCTCCAGCAAAGCGATGGGCCGCCTTTTCTGGATCAATATGTTCCGCCGGTTCTAATAGCAAATGTCCAAGCTCATGAGCCAGACAAAAACGCTGGCGATCACCGGGCATATCCTGTCGGAGCACTATGACCGGAATACTTTCGTTTGCCCATAAAGTTAGCGCATCAAAAGCTTCGTGGCCCTCAATAAGCTCCACTTTGATTCCCTGCTCTTCGCAAATCTCCATCAGTCCTTCAATAGGAGCGAAACCGAGGTGCCATTGTTCCCGTAAATTAAGAGCTATGTTCTCAATGTCAGCTAGCTTCTCAATATATTGCCCTGGCGGCAAGTTAAAATCTGGAGTTTTATTTAATAAGCTCTCAATATCTGTGTAGCGTTCAAGCCAGTCCTGGACATGTTCAAGTATGCTGGTTTCCTCTCCAGAGGGAAGCTGCACGCGTCGTCGATAAGTAGGAGCGGAAAGTGTCACTGTAGCCGGGCGGAAGAAGTACTCAATTTTGACCCCCAAAGCATCAGCCAGCCGTAGCAGCACTGATGAACTGGGAATATCCATATCTCGTTCATATTTTGAAATGGCCATCGCACTTACATTGGCGGCGTGCGCCAGTTCACGCTGGCTTTTTCCTGCCATCATGCGTGCGCCTCGAATGCGTGCTCCAATACTCATCATTTGCCCCCTTCAGTTTACATTTTAGCATAGATTAGCAAATTTGTAAACCGAAGGATCTCTTGGCATTGCAAGGAGGAGTTGCAATCTCATCCTTACAAACGCATCTTATCTCTCCCCATCAAAAAAAGTGAGAGACCCTCAGGGGATCTCTCACTTTTGCAATCTTGCGTCGGTTATTTCATCGCAGCTATCAGGTCCGGGATCAATTTTTCGGCGTTGGGCGAGCCGAGGCCGGTCACGGCATCCCAGCCGGGTACAGCAGCGTAGCCCTGCACATTGGCTGAATTGTTGGTGTTAGTGCCAGTTGTGATATCGCGGAAGTCCTGCGTGTAAGTGCTGGATGCCGCCAACTTGTAGAGCGCGGGATTGATAAAGCCCAGTGGATGCCCCGCTTCCTGGTTGGCAATCGCCATCAATCCGGCCCAGACGGGCGCACTGGCGCTAGTACCACCGGCTATGCTCCAGGAGCCGTTGAGGTAGATGGCCAGCCCTGTGAAAGGATCAGCGGCAGCCGAGACATCGGGCACGCCTCTGCGGTTATTCAACTGTTGCTGCACGGAGGCGGGCAAGCCTTGCTGATAGGAGGGCGTTTTGTAGAAGCGGCTGAAGCCACCTCCGCTATCGCGCCACGCCGTTTCTGCCACGGTTGTTCCGCTTCGGGAAACGGTTGTGCCACCAACAGCAGTCACCCAGGGAGAATCGGCGGCAAAGCTGGTTGTGGCCACGTTGGCGATATGGTTCCCTTGTATGTCAGCATAATCGGTCGCGCCGTTATCGCCAGAAGAGCCGAAGTAGGTCATGCCCTGCTGCGTCGTTGCCTGTTGCAGGAGGTCGTTCCATTTCTGCAACTCCTGTTGCCCTTGCTGATCCTCTAGCGTCAGCTCGGATGCTCCCCAGCTCTGTGAGACGATATTGCCAAGCTTGTGATCGATGGCGTACTGCTCCAATTGACGGAATTCGGGGAGGCCAATCGTGCCTTCGGTTTCAGCTACAGGGCTGACCAGGACGACGATTTTGGCATCCGGGGCGATGGAGTGAATAATCTGCACATCCAGTTCGGTCTCCCCAGCCCAGCCTCCTTTATCGCCGCGTGGATCATACTCAGGCACATTCAAGGGTGAGATGATCTGCAAATTAACCGGAGGCAGGTTGAAGGTCTGGTCGAAGACCTGCATATCTTGCTGTAGCGTCGGGCTACCAAACGAAACGAGATCGATAACGGTCTGTCCCTTGCCAGTAAAACCCTTCTGGAGCAACGAGCTTACCCCATAAATAGTCTGCATTGCGTGTGGCGTGAGACAGCCACGCGAGTTTTGTAAGTCGGCTGGACAGATATCAGCCGACCCTGTTGCTGGTATGGTGGTAGATGTTGCTGCTGTTGAGTTTTTTCCTGGACCACCAGCAGTGGTGTTTCCAGTCAATGGGTTTCCACAAGCTGCAAGAACAAGCAGCAGTGCGAGCAATGGAAGGAAACGTTGCGCGAGAAGTTTCATTAATCGGCTCCTACTTTAGTGCTGCAATAAGATCGGGTATAAGATGACTCGCTTGCGGTGCTCCCCAGCCAGTCACGGCATCCCAGCCGCTAATAGCCTGGAAGCCCTGCACCTGTATGGGGGCATTGACGTTGTTATTGCCTGCAGTGATATCGCGAAAATCCATATTGGCTTGCTGTGATGCGGCAACTTTATAGATGCCAGGATTGATGAAGCCCAGAGGATGCCCCGCTACTTGATTGGCGATGGCGATAATGCCAGCCCAGAGCGGCGTACTGGCGCTGGTGCCTCCCACTTTGAGCCAGCGACCGGCGATGTAGAACGCCATCCCTGTGCCAGGGTCGGCATCTGCGGCGATATCTGGTATGCCACGATGTGTTGCCAGTTGCGTTTGTACCGACTGAGGCATAGCGCGTTGATAGTCAGGCTCGTCAAAAAATTTGCTAACCCCGCCCCCACTGCCGGGCCACGCCTGCTCATTATACCCGTTTGTTATACGGTGCAGGCTTGTGCCACCAACAGCAGTCACCCAGGGGACATCCGCAGGGAAGTTGACCGTCTGCGTAGTGGCCAGTTTTGTTGCAGCCAGGTCGGCCCAGTCTGTGGCTCCATTGTCGCCGGAACCGGAGACGATGGTCCACCCCTGCTGCGTGGTGATCTGATGGTAGAAATCGGTAAAACTTTTGACAAGCTGTTGCCCCGCGCCATCGGCAAGCGTGGCTTCTGAGGCGACAAAGCTCTGTGAAAAAATCTGTCCCAGGTGATGGTCTACGGCATACTGCTCCAGCTTCATAAATTCTGGCATGCCGATAGTCCCCTCGGTCTCGTCAACCGGGCTGGTCAAAACGACAATGCCTGCGTCGGGCGCGATAGCATGCATCAGCTGGACATCCAGCTCGGTTTCTTCCGCCCACCCGGTCATATCCTGGTTTTTGGCATCAAAGGGAACCGTCCCTATCGGCGAAATAACCTGGATCTGAATTGGCGGTAGACCAAACTGCTTACTAAATATATCCATATCCTGCTGCAACGTCGGGCTGCCATAGGAAACAATATCGACGATAGTCTGACCTTTCCCTGTAAAACCCTGCGTGGTTAGGGCCTCTACATCATAGGCTATGCGCAGGTCGCGAGGGGTGAAGCAACTCTTGTCCTGGCTTAGCCGGTCTGGACACGGTTCAGGTGCAACAGCGATAGGCTTTGTTGGTGATGGTGTCGCTTTATTGGGAACATTTATGTTATTGGCCTGCGATACGCAGGCCGTGAGAAGCAAGAGCAAGACCAGCAGCGCGCCAGCCCTGGACTTGAAGTGCATATGAACGCTCTCCTTTTCCTGATATGAGCTTTGATTGATAAGTTTCGTTTCAGAATATGTATTATATCCCAACTTTTATCAACAATGTACTCGTTGGACCGGGTAATATCAAGGGATTGCGATTGGCGGTAAAGAGGGCAAACAGATGTAGTCCTATAGTCCTACGTAAGGCATGCGTAGCTTGACCTATTACATTGTACTGGGTACATTCAATTCTAGGCATCGAGTGCGTTGTCGTCGGAATGGTTCCTTGTAAAGCAACTTACTCTAATGGATTGAAGGAAATAGTATGTCGTCTATGGTTCGTCGAAATGGTACTACTACTGAGCAGAAGAAAGTTGACACAAATGCGTTGTCAGCGCCGGTGTTTGTCACTCAACATTCACCTGTGGAGCAACTACCTTTTCCTGACCACTCCGCTCTGCCAGATGAAGCACCGCAAGTGCCACAGCAGCCGTTCCCATCATGGTCCGGGACGCCTGACGTAACTCAATCGCTTCCAGATCCTGTCGTCTCTTTCCAGGGAACTCAGGCTCTTACCAATCTTGCGGTCCTACCAAGTGTTACTCGTCAATTGGCCGATCCACAAACAAGCACATTACCCACACTGACAAAAAGCAATACAACTGCTCTCCGGCAACCTGTTCTCATTCGAGGCACAGGCAAAAAGCGTGAAGAGCCAGGGCGCTCTCCATCGAGAAGACGCCTGGTTGTGCATCTGGCTGTCACGTCTCTGCTCGCGTTTATGGTGCTGGGAGCTTTGATAGCGGTGGTGCCTACTGGTAGCGAAGCTCATGGCGGAGCGTTCAACATCTTGCAGCCCATTATGAAGCTGGTCAATACCAGAAGTAATAATACTGGCCTGCTTATCGCTCAGCAGGCGACGGCAACCGCTGTAACGCAGGATGGCTTTGACCCAGGCGCTCAGACGTATGCGGGTCTCCCTGCTGCCCCTCCAGGATCGTCCACAGGAGGAGCGGGACGTTTCTTTTATGGGCAATGTACCGACTGGGCCAACAGACGCTATCACGCGTTGACTGGCATCTGGGTTCCCTGGCTGGGCAATGCGAACCAGTGGACCTCTGGAGCAATCAATAGCGGCTGGGTCGTTTCGGGTACGCCTAAAGTTCCTTCCATTATCGTGCTACAGGCGGGTGTGCAGGGAGCTGGCTACTACGGCCATGTGGCTATCGTCGAAAAGATTAATGCTGACGGCAGCGTGCTGACCTCTAACTATAACTGGGCCGGCAACTGGGCTGTAGAGACCTTCGTGACGTTCCACCCTGGTTCTGGCGTGTCCTTTGTCTGGGCTCCGGGCCACTAATAGCGTTAAGATTGAGGAGGTAGAATAATCCTACCTCCTCGTCCCGCTTGAGAGATTGAAACAAACGCTATACCATCGGGAGACGCTCGATCTGAAAATCGTCCCGGATCTCTGGTGGCATGCGCCTGGACATCATCCGCTCCATTGCCTTGCCAATGCGCTGAATTCCCTCCGTGATATGTGCTTCTTCAGGAGACGCAAAGCTCAGGCGGATATTGCGATGACCGCCTCCATCGACATGAAAAGGCTCTCCAATCACAAAGGCCACCTGTTCGTGGGCGGCTTCGCGCAACAGCGAACGCGCTCGCAGGTCAGCGGGAAGGCGGCACCAGAGATGAAAGCCGCCAGCGGGATGGTTGACGCGTACGCTTTCGGGCCAGTACGTATGGATCGCCTGTAACATCATGTCGCGTTTCTTCTGGTAGATCTCTCGTACCAGCTTCAAATGGGCATCTAGTAAATTGCGCTGCAACATTTCGCAGACTGCCCATTGCCCGATAGCATTGGTATTAAGGTCAAAGACCTGTTTGTGCAAGGAGAGACGCTCGATCATTTGCTCTGGCGCGGCCAGCCATGCTACGCGCAACCCTGGAGCCAGGATTTTAGAGTAGGTGCTTAAATACAGCACAATGCCCTGCGTATCCAGAGCCTTAAGCGGCTGAGGCTCCTTCCCTTCGTAGTAGATCTCTCCATAGGGGTCGTCCTCCACAATGGGGATTTGATGACGCCTGGCTAAGCGCAGTAAGCGGCGGCGACGTTCCTGGGACATGACGACGCCGGTGGGATTCTGGAAGGTGGGCAAGGTATAGATAAAGCGAGGGCTGCGGCGAGTCAGGATCGATTCCAACAGGTCCACTCGGATGCCATCGTTATCCGTTGGTACGCCGATCACGCGTGCTCCCAGAGCGCGAAAGGTCTGAATTGCGCCCAGATAGGTGGGCACTTCCACAACAACTTCATCACCGGGGTTGAGCAAAAAGCGGCTCACTAGCCCTATGCCCTGTGTTGAGCCTGAGAGGATCAGGATATGTTGCAGATCGACGGTAACACCTCGTTGCCGCATCCGGTTGGCGATAGCGCGGCGCAGGTTTTGCTGTCCCTCCACCGGGCAATACCCCAGCGCGTTCTGCCGCGCCTCAAGCAGACTATCGCTCAGAATCGTTTGCAGCAGTTCGGCTGGCAGCAAATCTGTAGCTGGCGTGCCTGCCGCGAATGATATTACATCTCTGCGCTCTCCCATTGAGGCCAGCTCGCTTAATACGCGGGCATCCGGGCCTAGCACGCTATCTTCTCCAGCCGCCAGCCCGATCAGCCATGAAGGCGTCTCCTGAGCGTACTCTTCATCATCCTGGCTGAAATAACTGCGCTTGACCAGCGTACCACGCCCGACATGCCCTTCGATCAAGCCCTCGCTGGCAAGCTCGTTATAAGCGTTCATAATCGTCGTGCGGTTAACCCCCAGTTCATGAGCCAGGGCGCGTTCCGTAGGCAGACGTACTCCCTCAGCTAGCTCGCCGGAAATAATGGCTTCTCGCAGCCTCTGGCTGATTTGGCGGTATAAAGGTATGCCATTCGTGCGTTCCAACTGGATCAACGTGCGAATAGGCGAAGTGAAAAGCGGTAACGTCTGACGATTGGCTCTAGAATTTGGCATGATCTCCTCCTGCTTGGCTCACACCAACTAAGTGTAACCAATCCAATCAAAGCGAGACAAGTGCCAATTGGTTGGTATGCTGGCAGGCCAATTTTTCGTTATCGCCGTTCCCCTTTCCAGGAACTGGCCCGGCCCCTTACCTCGACTTTTTTCCGCTTATCAGCTACAATACGAGAAAGCGAGTTACGATTAGGTACGAAAAGGAAAGAAAGGTGGTGGTATGGTTCAGGAGGAAAAAATGATGCAAACCCGTCAGAAAAAAATCCTGATTGCCGATGATGATCCGGCCATTCTGGAAGTGCTCACATTATTTCTGGAGGACGAAGGCTATCAGGTGGAGACAACGCATGATGGGCTAACACTGCAATCCTTTGAACATGGTTATCCTGATGTGCTGCTGCTGGATATTTGGATGTCGGGGTGGAATGGGCGCGATATTTGTCGTTTCTTAAAAAGCCAGGAGCAAAGCCGCCATCTCCCGATCCTGCTCTTTTCGGCCAATAAAGAGACGGAACAGATCGCTCAAGAGGTTGGAGCCGACGACTTTCTTACCAAGCCCTTTGATCTGGATGAGTTACTAGAAAAAATTGAACGCTATCTTTAGCATGACGTGCTCCTTCGGCTAGACCGCCGAAAATAATGATTTCCCTCAACCTCTGACTAATTTGTCGGTATAAAGGCATGCCATTCGTGTGTGCCGATTTCTACACTGTATCGGTAAAAGAAAAGGCATTCCCAGAGGCGGACAAGTCAGGGCAAGCGCGAGGCCCCCACCCAGGCCCATTCACCGCCCCTTGCCCCTACCCGCGTTCCCCCAACTACCAAAACCGCATGGAATTCGCTCCGTTCGACGGTTGTGGTAGGGGCAAGGTGTGGGGCTGGAGGGGATGTAGGGGCATCGCGCTTGCCCTGGTGGGGTTTGTGATCCCTCTCTATTTCTGTGAAAAAATGATCTTGAGGTTGGCCTATCTTCCCTTCTCCCCCACGCCTTCCCACCCCACAAGCATAAGCATCTCTTTGATGAATCTCAAAACGTGTCTCATAATGAGAATCACAAATGAAATTGATCGATAGGATAGCAAGGTGACGCGATGGAAAATCTGGCACAACGCATTGCAATAGTGCGCAATGATCGCGAACATGGCTCGCGCTGGTTGATGCGAGAAGCAATTGGCATTTTACGTGATCTGGCACAAACTTCTATGGAGTCGCGGGACGAGCAGATGCGTTTGCTCTATCGTGCCGGACGAGAACTGGCCGAGGCGCGTCCCGCGATGGCAGCCCTCACCAATGCCGTCGGGCGTGTGCTCAATGTGCAGGATGGTCCGGCGGCAGTAGCACAGGCGGCGACGCATTTGCTGACAGAGTACGACTCAGCTCCCGCTCGTATCGCCTCCCACGCCGCGCCATTTTTGCATGGCTGCTTGATGACATGTAGCATTTCTGGCACTGTGTTGGATGTCCTGGTAGCTCTACAACGGCAGATTGAGCGAGTGATTGCCCTGGAGGGAAGGCCGCGTTATGAAGGGCGTGAGATGGCGCGAGCTTTGAGCCAGCGTGGTCTCGCGGTTACTTTGATTACCGATGCCCAGGCCGATATCTTTTTGCCGGAGTGCCAGGGCGTGGTGGTGGGCGCAGATAGCGTGCTGGCGGATGGCGATGTGCTCAATAAGGCTGGCACGGCCTTACTGGCCTGGGCCGCTCGTGGGCATAGTATCCCCTTCTCTGTGCTCTGTGAGAGCTTGAAAATCTCTCCGAAACGTTGGTCTGGCGAGCCGGAGCAGCAGGCCGATAATTTGGATCTGCTGGAAGAAAAAGAGGCTACAGAGGTGCTGGAGCAAGCGATCCCCGGCGTGACGGTACGCAATTTTTACTTTGATCGCACTCCAAGCAAGCTAGTGAGCCAGATCATCTCTGAACGGGGAGTGCTGCAACGAGGCGACATTCGCGCAATTGCCACTAAAGCTGAGGTAGATCGGCAAAAGCTGTTCAGGCAGAAGTACCACTAAGTCCTATCAATTTGGGAAAAAAGCAGAATTTTAGTATCCTGACATGATAGAAGGCTGTTGTTTTGGGTTGTGTGGGTATGTTGGAAGGAGAGAGAAGTGGGAACGAATCAAAACCAGCGCAGTCAGTTTGAGCATAAGTTTGATAGGACGATGAAGCTACCAGCGGTGAGGCTTCCGGTCGCCCATGAAGAGCGTGATAATCGGGATGTGAAAGAGGTTATCCCCGGTGTACTGATTGTACGTAGCAATACACCGCGTCCTCATTCTTTTGAATCGATAATCCCTCCAGAGGGACAATCACAAGGTGGGCAACCGAGCGAATCGGTGCCGTTGCCCACTTTTCCC
>DASTZT010000606.1:0-5689 GCA_035764225.1 Ktedonobacteraceae bacterium | reverse complement strand
TCAAGCTTGGCAGTCCGCATCGAATGCTCCTTCTCCTTCGTGCTTGTTCCATGTGTATAAAAGACAGGTTTTCAAACATGGGGAGGAAGCAGGTGTTGAATGTCAACTATCTAGGACCCCCCTGTGGCAACCATTTCTGCTGATTTCTGCTCACCTTCAGCCTGCTCACGAATCTGTTGTAATGTGGCTGCTTCAGCGCGATAGCTCTCGGCGCTCATCATATCTAAAATGACGGAATGATGAACCACGCGATCAATGGCCGCCATGGTGGTCATGGGGTCCTCGAATGTGTCATAATGCCTTTCTCCTTAATCGCCTTGCTCGTCGAAGCCATTCTTGAAGTTGGATCACATCTTCATCAGTTAAGTCTATCTTCCAGGGCATCCCTTTGGCAAGTTGACGCCCAGTGAGCTTCCCGACCTTAAGCCAATGATGGATGGTTGAGGGATTCACTCCCAGGCGCGCTGCCGCTCCGTGGACGGAGTAGCTTCCATCTTCCCATTGGACAGGATTGTCTTCTTTTCCGTTGATCTTGACTGTTGGTATGCCCCATTTTTCGCGTAGCAGCCACACCGTTGCACCAGTAAAGGGACGGTGCAAGCGGGCTGTCCGGTAGCCTTCGGCATTGAGACGCTCAGCCACCTGAGCATCGATGAGTTGAGCCGCATTCAGTGCTCGAATGCGCTGTTCAAGCAGACCCACGTCGGCAGACGCTTCGTAGCTGCGCACACTCCGTTTGTAGCAAAATTGCTCATGAGCTCCGGTTTGCCAGTTGATTTGAACCCAGACCTATCCATGAGTGCGCTTGCCATCGACAATCACATCCCGGATCACCAGACGCAGCATCTGCTTGCGATCTGCATTGGTTGTGGTCTCCGCTTGCCAGAGCGTTGGCAGATCACTGCCCAATGCGACAATAGCCTCTCGGTCCGCATCTGTGACGGCTATGCGGCGATGGTAACTCCAGGTCTGGTACTCTTTCTCAATGGCTTCTACTGCTCGTAATTTCTCTTCCCACTGTCGTTCCAACGAGCGAGCGACCAAGCGATTTTCTGGCTCAACCGCCTGATACTGCCGCTCAGCACGGGTAGCCTCGTAGCGCGCCCGTTCCAGACGCAGTTCCCACTGTTTGCGTTCAGCACGATCTTCTTGCTCCAGTTGTGCAAGCGCAGCTAGAGCGAGCGCCAACTGGTCAGGGCGCAATGCCTCCAGGAAGCGTTGCTCTACCTGCACATCCAAAGCGATAGCTCGCACTTCCTGGCAACGCTTCCCACCAAACTGGCGCTGGTCGTTGCTACACACGTACACGGGGAAGTCTCCGTGTGGACCAGAGTAACGCAGATGCAGAATTGCGCCACAGTAGCCACAGCGCACGACCCCTTGCAGTAACGCTTGTCCTTTGCGCGGCACGCCGTGAAGCTCCTCTCGATAGCTCAGGTGATTTGAGCGTAACTGCGCCTGATTGGCAAGAAATTCTTCCCACGCAATGTAGGCTGGATAGACATTGTGCAGACAAATCTCCCACTTGTCAATGGGCTGGCGTACTTGTCCACCTGTGGGATGTTCTGGCGTTCGACGTGTTGGGTCTAGCTTCTTACGCCCATACACATAGGTACCTGCATAGGCCGGATTCTGGAGAATATCGCGGACAGAACTGGCTCGTGCTTCTTGCCAGATCATCTCGTGAGGGAAGGGACCGCGCAGAGGACGAACTGGCAGGGGGAGGCGAGCTTCTCGCAGATACCGCATGACACCACATGCGGTGCGGATTTCACGAAATTTTTGAAACACCAGGTGGATGCGTGCTTGGACTTCTTCGTCGGGATTCAAAATGACTTCTCCTGTCGGCAGGCGCGACAACCCTACTGGAAGCCCCAGGCGCAACTCCCCACGTTCTGCTTTGTGCCGAGCACCAGCATGCATACGCTGTTTGATATGATGGAGTTCTGCTTCGCTCATCATTCCCGACAAGCCTAAGAGCAAGCGATCATGGTAGAGTCGGGGATCGTAGAGTCGCTCGCCGTCAGCGATGAGGGTTCCAAAGATAGAACAGACCTCCAGCAGTTGATACCAATCACGATTGTTACGCGCCAGGCGGGAAGAATCAAAACTCAGAACAAGGCCAACCCTCGCCAGACTAATCTCGGCAAGGAGCCGCTGGAAGCCTCCGCGAGCTTCGGCTTGTGCTCCTGATTTGCCCAGATCCTCATCGATAAGTTCAATGCGCTCGCGCGGCCATCCCAGTTGGATCGCGCGCTCCACCAGCGAATACTGTAAATCGGTGCTCTCTGCATGGCGTGTTACCTGCATAAGGGAGGATTGTCGAATGTAGACGTAGGCCATTTTTGCCCGATGGGCTGTCGTAGGAGTAAGATGCAAGATCTCAGCGTTCATCGTTGCGCTCCTTGTCTGACGTGACTCCTCTGACGCGCTGAATGAGCTGGGCGACTAGATGAGCGAGTTGCTGCTGGCTGCTCGCGGGAAGTTGGTGCCAGATGGTGGTTGGAACTGGCTGAAACTGGCCCTGTTGCTTGGGTGCTCGACGCTGCCTGCTCTGCATGCCTTTCCTCCTTTGCCTGCTTGAGTCCCTGCACAAAGCGTGCTAGAGGAAGGATAGTCCGTACCGAGATGACAGGCAAGGGGGGCTCATGCGAGGTTTGCTCAACTGGGCGTTCCAGATTGGTCGCCGACCGAGGAACAGAGCGGCGTCTTCCTGTTGGGAGAAGCACAGTGACGTGGGTTTTGCTACGATGGATTCGCACCGTCAGAAGTGGGAGGGTTTGCCCAAAAAGGGGATGGGTAGGATCAGTAATCGTTACTTCACCAGACAACTCTTCAAAGAGTGAGGTATCTCGCTGTGTTTGATTCCTTGAAGATGCGCTTCCATTCACTGAAGACGAGATTGGTGGTAATAATCACCGATTTGCGCTCGTATCGCTCAGAGAGGAAGGTGAAAAGCACTTCCATCTCATCGCGGTCATGCTGGACATAGCCAATGTCATCGAGAATCACGCAGGCAAATTTGTCCAGTTTCGCAAGTTCTTGGGGCAAGCGCAGATCCCGTTTGGCCGCCAATAGTCGCTGGACCACATTGGCAGTCGGCGTCCATAACACGGTCTGTCCGGCTTGAATCAGGTCATGGCCTAGTGCCGCAGCAATGTGACTTTTTCCAACGCCCGGCTTGCCGACCGCAATCACGTTCGTCGTGTGCTCAAGAAACTTGCCTGACCTCAGCCGCTCAATCTGAAGTTGGAGTTGTGGGCAGAGCCGTCGGAGATCGAAGGTCCGAAAGGTCTTTTCCTGGGGTAAGCCAGAGGCACGCAGCAGCCGAGCCGTACGCCGTTGGGTTCGTTGTTCCTCCTCATGTTTTGCCAGTTCAAACAGGTAAGCTTCATGTGTCAAGTTCTCTTTCGCAGCCTTGAGAGCAAGGTCTGCAAACACGTCGGCGATCCCACTCAAATTGAGGCGCTCAAGCAGAGCGCGTAATTCAGTATGCCGATTGGTCGTAGGGTTGATGCTCATCGATCATCCTCCTTGATGGAATGAGTTGGTCATACGGTGAAAGATCCAGTGTGGGTTGCGTGATCTCAGGAACAACACTTGCGTGGGGCAAATGGAGCAGATCCCGAACAGCAGCAAAGGAAGGGGTGGTTTCTGCCTCCTGCAACAGACCCAGCGCGGCATCTACTTCCCCCTCCGAGGTGGTTGCCGCCAGATGCAAGACCTTGATGTACTCGGCGTCCGCTCGCTTGGGCCAGTCACGCAGCAGCTGATCATAGGCCCGGCGAAACGTGGTGGTGGGGAACAACTCATCACGATAGCGATAAGCCGCAAACGCACCAGGTTTGCGAACCAGCGACCAGATGATATGACGATAATCAATGCGATGCTGATGTTTGCCAATGAGCCTGGGAAAGGTGAACACCAGCGAGGTCCCTATGTAGCCCTGGATCGTCTCAGATCGGAGTCGGACGGTGAGCGTGGTTCCAATCAAGCGGGAAGGCACGGAGTAGATGTTGCTTCCCACATGAATCGTCGAAAACCGCGAGACGCTGACTTGCAGTTCCTTGCATGGGGCCAGAGGGGTTGCTGGCAGCGGGCGCAGTGCCGCTTTTTCCACCTCGAAACGGGTGGCTCTGGTCTGGTTGCGTTTGTGGACGAGATCTTGCAAAAACTGCTCGTAGGCTGCGCGGCTAGAAAAGTCTCGCGTCCAACGAGCTCGTAGCGCCTGATCAACGGCCTGCTTGAAGCGGTGATGAGATTGCTCCACGTCGCCATTTTCATGAGCCACGCCGACATTGTTGGTGGTGGGCTCCATCCCGTAATGGGCCATGAGCGCCTGATAGCGGCGGGTCCATTCCTCGCGTTCCGTTGACGTTTTGTGTCGCAGGGCAGCGCTAAGATGATCCGTTCGGTGGAGCTTGGGTACGCCTCCAATGGACCACAAGCATGCCTCAATCCCCTCAGCTAACGCTTCAAAGCTTTCACTGAAGCAGAGCTTGATGGCCTCCACGTTGGAGTGGGTCAAGACCAGGTGAAAGATCATATGAGGGAAAGGCTGACCTGCAATAGTCACACGCAGGTCGTCCATATGGGTAAAGTCCGACTCAGCCTTCTCTCCTGGTTTGTGACATTGCTCAAAGATCACTTCCTTGTCCGGTCCATAGATGGCTCGCCACTTGGCAATATGGCGCTGGAGCGTGCGCATTTGTGTCGAACGATAGCGCTCTGGGTGACGTTCACACAGCAGAGCAAACAAGGTCGAGCCTTGCAGGGCCGGGTCGCGTTCGAGTTGCTCAACCACCCAGGGCCAATCTTGCTCAAATGGGTTCTGTCTGGTTGCCCAGTCATGAGGCCGCTTGAGTTCTGAGGGCAGTTGTCTGGCCTTTTCGTACTTTCTGGCGGTACGCTCACTCATGCCTGCTCGTGCCGCAGCCACGCGTTGCGAGACACCCTTTCGTCTCTCTTGCATATACAGTCTCACTTCTCTATCATTTTTCAATGACACTCACCTCGTTGTAATTGATGAGGGTCATCGTAGGCGATCACGCTCGCATTCGTCTAGCGTGGTCGCCGTAATTACCATCAGTGGTCGCGGTAATGGACTGCCGCTTCTCCACGATTTCCCCGATTGCAGATTAGTTCGATCACCTCTGGCAATTAGGAGCCAAAAAAGATTCCCTCTTGAGGTCTTCAGAAAGATGGGAAAGTTGGACGGTTTCCTTTCCTGCAAGCTTTGGCTTGATGGCTCTCCCCACCTCCACATTCCACCTCCACCAGTCATCAAGCCGCGCTCGCATCCTACGCACTTTGCCTCGACTGCCCTCTGCCACCCTCTTCCCGCCTCAGTCGATCAAAGTGCGTAGGTCCGTTCATCGCCTCCACCAGCAGTTCTAATCGGTTGCTATCGGCATTCTTAATTATCGTTCAACAATAAGTGTTTCTTTACTCGCTGCATTTATCCAAAATGTGTGCGTGTAGTGTCCCTGTTCACGCGAACGGTAAGCATATTCGATGGCAATTTGTGTTTTGCCAATACCGCCAAGCCCCTTGATTGCTTGAGGTTGAGTAAGGGCAGCCCGACGAAAAGCTAACGCAGTATTATGCTTCTCTGAGGAGAATTGCTGCTGGAGAAGGTCAAACAGTTCATCTCGTCCGGTAAAATGGAGATTGCGCCGATAAGGAATAT
>DASTZT010000605.1:0-19541 GCA_035764225.1 Ktedonobacteraceae bacterium | reverse complement strand
ATTGCGCTCAATAGCTTCATCAGTGATATCCCAAAAGCTACGGCTAAAGTCGTTAAAACGCTCACGCACGCCATATTGTTCATAACCCAGATGAGTATCGGCAACGTGGATAAAAGAAGCTCGCATGACTCCCCCCAAACTAGTGTGAAACCGGACCAGTCATCCAGGCTCGCACAGCCACAGCCGCAACAATCAGAGCGGCGATACTAAAGATCAGCATATCTCGTCGCGGATTTTTGCCGTTCGTCGCATAGGTTATAGCGATGGGCAGGGCCAGAGCCGCAATTCCACCGTAGACATAATGTAAATAATAGATACCGGTGCCCGTTCCTGGCTTCAGCCCCATAATCACCATGATGACGCCGAGCAGCCCTTGCAATAGGCCCAGTGCCGCCGTTACAATCAGCGAGATACGCCAGGACGGATTCGTAGGGCGTTTCGTAAAAAAAAGGATAAGACCCCAGATGCCTGCAATAGCAGCCGCCGCTATCACAAGATACACGTTATACGAATGCAATGTAAGAATAACTTGTGTCAATGTCGATTACTCCTTCACGTCGCAAGCCAGCGACCTCTCTCTAGAGCCTTCTTTTTCAGCCTTGAAGTTGTGGAATCTTTCATTACTATAGCGCGTGCAAAGCCGAAAAACAAGCCAGGGAACTTTTGGTTGCGCAGTACGTCTTTTTTAGTAGAAACACGCGCCAAGAAAGGAGTTATCAATGGGCCGTAAAGTTTCATTATCGTTCTTTCTGAGCAGCACCTTGCTGGCTATCATTCTGGGGATTGGACTGGTTGCCTGTGGCTCTAACCAGGGAGGGGGAGCTGCAACCGGGACAACGCCAACGGCAACAACGGGTTCGACAAGTCCAACCGCAACCACAACAGCCCAGACTGGCGTACAACAGTGTGGGTCGATCAATATTGCTCCTCGTGGTACAGTGGAAAATGCAGGGCTTTCAACGAAGGCAGCCGATTGCTTCTGGAAGGCATACCAGCAATGCCAGGCAGCTTCACTCATCTATCGCGTCGGTGGTCTTGATACCTCTACCGTGCGTACACTCACGATTGAGAAGCAAAATGGCGCTTGCGCTATTACCGATGCGGTACAAAATTTTGTCGTTCCTCACCAGATCGGTCCGACAAAGAACTATGTCTGTAACAAAGTGAGCAATAGCAATGGCCAGTTGCATATCTCTGGTTGCGGAGCTGATGGCACGGTCATTATCCCTGTTGCTAGCATATAGGGTCAAGCGTCTAAAGGGCAGTGCTTTGTGCCTGCCCTTGAAACGGTTGTAGGGGCAGTGCTTTGTGCCTGCCCCTACGGATCGCTATTTTTCTTTGAGAGCCTCGCGCATATATTCACGTAGCGCGGGCGCGATGTCGGGTCGTTGCAAAGCGTACGCGATAGAGGTCGTCAACAGGCCCAGAGGAGTACCCATGTCGTAACGGATGCCGGTAAAATGGATACCGTAGCAACGACTGGCTTGAGCTTGAACCTCAATGGCATCGGTGATTTGAATCTCCCCTCCACGCCCTGGCTGAGTTCGCTCGATCAGCGCAAAAATATCTGGCGTCAGGATATAACGTCCGGCAATTGCCAGATCGGAAGGAGCCTCTTCACGTTTCGGCTTCTCGACCAGATGCGATACTTGAAACACAGCAGGGGTAAGTTCTTTCACCGCCGCGATGCCATAGGAAGGGATCAAATCGGGCGGAACAGTAAAAAGCGAGAGCACAGAAGCGTGATATTTTTCATAAACCTCTATGAGCTGGGGCAGGCAGGGAGTTTCCCTCGCCATGAATTCGTCGCCGAGCAGCACCGCAAAAGGTTCATCGCCCACCAGATCTTTCGCACATAAAATTGCATGCCCCAGGCCCAGCGGTTCCGCCTGTCGCACCGAAACATAAGAAGCCATCGCCTGAATCTTGCGCAGCTCCTCTAACTCTTTCAGCTTCTCTTTCTGTTGGAGTGTCTGCTCCAGCTCAGGAAAACGATCAAAATGATCCTCAATAGCACGTTTGCTGCGGCTCGTCACAAAAATAATTTCCTCAATGCCTGCTGCAACTGCTTCCTCTACAATATATTGTAAGGTTGGTTTATCAACAATGGGTAACAGTTCTTTGGGTACAACTTTAGTGGCTGGCAGCACGCGTGTACCCAGGCCAGCTACCGGTAAAACGGCTTTGCGAATGCGCATTGATCCTCCTAAAAACACAACGGAGAGTGGCACCCTCTCCACTCCTACAACCACGCTACTATTGTAGTGCCATTCACTACGAGAGGTCAATGCAAAAGATTGAAATAGGGCGCTGGCAGGCCAGGTACTCGCTATTTTTCGTGAGTCGCTAGAGGAAGGGTAAAGGTAAAGGTGCTGCCTTGCCCAACAATGCTCTCAGCCATAATGCGCCCGCCGTGAGCCTGCACAACCTGGCGAGCGATTGCCAGTCCCAGACCCGTACCACCCTTCACCGGGCCGATATGGTCGGCTTTGGCACGAGCGCGATCCGTTTTATAGAAGCGTTCAAAGATGCGCGAGAGATCCTGGGCGCTGATGCCAACGCCGGTATCGCGCACAAAAAAGCTCTGCACCTGCTGATCCGATTGCAGGGCCGTACCAATCACAATCATGCCACCAGAAGGCGTAAACTTGATGGCATTATGCACCAGGTTTAAAAGCACCCGTGTGATCTCCTTGCTATCGGCGGCGACCATGACCTGACCGTTCTGGATATCGGTGGCGAGTCGGACGCGATGGCGCTGCGCCAATGGCAGCATGCGCGCCATGACTTCGCGCACCAGCCGCTCCGCCGCCACCGGCTCAATGGTCATGGACACCTGGCCCGATTCGATGCGCGATAGTTCAAGCAGCTCCGAAACGAGGTCAGAAAGGAATTGCACCTCGTTTTCGATCTTCTCCACAAACTCCTGAGCTTTATCGGGATCTGTATCGATCACATCTTCCAGCGTTTCCGCCATTAAGCGCACGGAGGTCAGGGGAGTGCGCAATTCGTGTGAGATATTGGCAATAAAGTCTCGCTGCACGCGTTCGAGGCGAGGTTCCGCCATATCCTCAATCATGACGGCAAAATACTGGTATACTGGCGGTTTTTTCGCTGTGCTGATTTTCATATGGGCCAACGGAATAACGCGAACGTGCCAGAGATGATCTGGCCCACCGCGATCATACAGCCCATTACGCGCCTCTCCGGTCTCGATACTCTCCTGCACAAGCTGCACAATGGCGGGGTCGTGCATAGCTTGATCGAAGGTGAGAAACTTTGCCGACTTATCCGAGGGTTGGGCAAGCTGATTGCAATACAGCAGAGTCAGAGAACGATCAAGCACAAAGGCCGCCATAGGAACAGCGTCGAGCAGTCCTTTGAAGAGTTGCTGATAATCAGGCTGCTTGCCAGTCAAACCACATCACCTTCCTTCGCGGGATATGCTACGGTCCCTTGAGAAATTATTGCTCGAAACTCACTGTTATCGCGCAGATTGCGCCAGGCAATATCATGGCTGGCCCAATTTAATCAATTATACCAATTACACTCTGAAAAGCAATCACAAAAAGTAAGGGAGAGGTTGGAACACATGGAACCTGATTTATTTTCTACCACGCCGCGTTATTTCATACATTTCCTCAATCGTGTGACAGGCGGCGAGTTCATGTCCACGACCAGATTTGATCCAGGCATTGATCGCCTGTGCATAGCGCCTATCGTCTTTTGTTGCGCCCGGCTGCGGACCATGTAAGAGGAAGGGAAGGTAGAGCCGCCAACCCTCGATTGAAGCCGCGCTATGACGGTGTGACTGGCCGAGACCACGAATGATCACGCGCATCGCATGCTCATTGCGCAGGATTGTTCCCTCTGGAGCAACTTCCAGATCCCGACCCCACAACATATCACTTCTCCAGATGCATTCTTTACAATCTGATGCGCCATAACCAAGCGAGCCACGACAAGCAGGGCAGGATGTTAAACGCATGGCGGCCTCGACCTCGCTCCACCAGTACTCGTCGCTCTGGTCGAGCACAATCATTACAAGCTTCTGCTCAGCTGGGGTTGCAGGCGCGATATTTTGAGCATGCAGCAGAGTTTGCCAGGAGGCTTTGATGGGCCGCTCGACGATTTCGCGACAGGTCGTACAGTATGGATAGCTGCGGCCCAGAAACTGCTGACATTGAGGGCAGATCTTGACAGAATGCGTAGTTGGTTGTGGTGCAGATTTACGTGTCATTGTTCCGTTCGTTCCCTTCTAAAAAGAACCGGTTGGAGGCCATACCAGGAACATTTCACCTAAAAATCAGACAAGAAAAACGCTCAGGAGTTAATTTCCTGAGCGTTGCTGGCTCCCCGAACAGGATTCGAACCTGTAACCTATCGGTTAACAGCCGACCGCTCTACCGTTGAGCTATCGGGGAAGGCTGCGTTCATCCTACGAACATTCCGTTCTTTCTGAGAACACATGCAGTATATACCAATCGCGAAATTTCGTCAATACTTTGATGGGCCTTTTTTGACTAAACTTTGCCATACACGGAAAATTCATTGCAAGCACGCGGCTTCTGGCGCTTTGGGAGCTGGGCACGACCTCCTCGCTATACCCCCAGGCGTCCAACCAGAACGAGCGTTACGGCGAAGAAGACGCTCAGGCTGACGGTCGCGATCACCGGATCGAGCAATGGAGCCGTTATCAGGCTACCGCGCAAGCGCAAGCCCTGCAAAAGGTGTGGCAGCATTAGCCCGCCAATCGAGGCCACCAGCAAGGTTACGCCGAAGGCTAATGCGATGGCAAGGCTTAACGGCCCAGAGCGGAACAGCAGCCAGACCAGCACGCCCACCAGTACGCTTGTAAGAACGCCTCCTACGGTACCCAGTTGCAGTTCATGGAAGATGCCTTGCCATAAATCTCTGCCGTGGCGGGTACGCAAACGCCAGCCCATAATGCCGAGCGATTGCGCGCCCGCACTCCCACTGGTCAGCAATAACATCGGCATAAAACAGATCATGCTGTTTAGCGCCAGGTGAGAGCGCAGTCCGGGGACAATACCGACCAGCTGCACCAGAGCCGTGTTAGTAGAAAGCACCGAACCAAAGACCTGAGATACGATCAAGGCAAGGATAAAACCGGCCAGGACGTTGACCCACAACCAGGCCGAACGCTGCATGGCGTTCCGAAACGAGAAACCCTCTTTCTCTTCGGCTTCCTCAACGTCAGCGCCAGCAATTTCTGAGAAATCTTCGGCCTGCTCTTCGTGAATTACGTCAATCACGTCATCAACCGTCACCAATCCCACGAGGTGATTTTCGGCATCGACAACGGGCGCTCCTAACAGGTCATATTTGGCGATAATACGGGCTACCTCCTCCTGATCGGCATCGCTACGCACGGTAATTACGTCTGTGTCCATCAAGTCGCCCAGGCGGGTTGTTGGCTCCGCCGTGACCAGTTGGCGCAGGGAGACCACCCCCATCAAGTGACGATCTTCGTCTATGATGTAGAGATAATAGATCATCTCTAGATGGGCGGAGTGCTGACGCAGATAGGCCAGGGCGTCCTCGACCGTCGCATCCTGCGGGAGCGCCAATACCTCGGTGGTCATGATGCCACCGGCAGTCTCGGCCCCGTAACGCAGCAACTCGCGTATCGGCTGCGATTCTTCGGCAGGCATCAGGTTCAGCAGTTGCTCAGCCTGGGTGCGCGGGATCTCCGCCAGAATGTCGGCGGCATCGTCGGGCGCGAGCTGCTCCAACAGATCAGAGGCATGTTCGGGATCGAGTTCGTTGAGCAGCTCAGATTGGAGCGGATGCTCAATTTCGCTGAGAGCATCCGCCGCCGTCTCTTTGTCGAGACGCTCCAACATGGCTCCAGCCTCTTCAATGTCGAGCTGCTCCAGAATATCAGCGATATCGGCGGGATGCAGATCGGCCAGTTTGGTATGGCTCACGTTCAGTTGCACCTGTGGCACGACGCCAACCCCTCCGCCAGCAGTTCCCGCCAGAGCAGGCGCTAACTGGCCGGTTACACGCACCGTCCGCACCGGCTCGACATAATTCCAGGTAATGATGCGCTCCGGCACCCGCAATGGCGTTACACGGCCAAATGCCTCGATCACAGACTGCCAACCAAGACGGCGCAGGAGTCCGCTCATGCCGATATCAACACCGACGAGTCGAGCCGTTTTTTTAATTTGAGCCAATTTGAGATCATTGACCTTCACCACCCGAAACCCCTGCGTATCGACAATCTGCGTATCAAGGATATCGCGTTTTAGCAATAGCTCATCAGCATGAGGCTCATACGGCGCGATTTGCGACTGGCTTACTGTCAGGTGAATTTGTGGCTCTTCTATGCTTTGAACCTGTGACCAGGGAATAAACAGGCTATTGGCATTCAATGAAGGCTGGACGACAAGAGCGGTAACAACTGGAAAAATTTCGCTCAGCTCTACGCAAACATCCTTCAACGTGCCGATACGGCGATGCTCGTTGTCATACACGCTCCGGCGGAGCAACGCACTCAAGAAGATCATTGGTACACCACCTTTCTAAGGAAAGTAATCCATCCACTTATCCACAAAAATGTGGATAAGTGGAAAAACCGTCCACCCATGTAACGCTCGTTACAAGAGCACATGAGATCTTAGCAAAATGTAGAACCTGGTACAGACAGGCACATTTCGCTAAAGCTGCAAAATTTACGCAGGGGACGCTGCTAAACGCAGGAAAGGATCACTGGCAAATGGGGTGTTCTTAAACTCGACGTTATCGTGCTTGTGGAGTAACGCACGCTCATCGAGCAAGGTGGTGATACGCTATGTAGCGAAGTTGCAGTAGTATCAGGAATAGGCACCCATACCCGATGAGGAGAAGAACAATCCAGAAAGCAGGCACGCGCTCATCACATACCTACTATGACTAGGGCCAGCGTCCATGTCCCTCACCTCCTTTACCCGAACACCTGCAATGAACTTCAGCGGTGACGCCATCAATGGCATCGACAACTCGCACTGAAGCTATATTGCAACTGTGGGTCACAAAAATGTCTCTCTTTTGAGAGTATAGCACGAGGCCCAACATTCCACAAGGGACATAGTGTATCGGTACCACTTACTCATTCAAGTATGTGTATCCATCGCTTTTCACCTCAGCGTACCACAAAGTAGGGTGAGGTCGAATATTCACAAGGTGCCCTACCCCTTGTGGATACGACTCCACCCTACCCTTGCGGCAAGAGCGGTAAAATTTTCCTTTTCAATATTTCTGTGATCTGCTCAACGGGCAACGTTGCATCAATGACCTGGAACTGGTAAGGCTCGATCATCTTCTCATACTCGGCCAGCAGATGCGTCTGGTAATGAATAAAGCTTTCGTAGAGATCGGCTCCCAGGCGCAAATCCATCCCGGATTCCCAATAATCGAAACCGCCACGTTGTAAAACTCGTGGAATCAGTTCTTGCAGGCCAATTTTCAGGTAAAAGATGGCGTCCGGCTTTAAGGCCAGCCCGTAAATGGATTTTAGCCATTGCGGATCGGCATCGCGTACCAGCGCACGCGCTATGAGCGAGTAGATGTAGCGGTCGGTCAGCACAATAAAACCAGCTCGCAACGCAGGTAGGATCTCGCTCTCAAAACGGTCCACAAAATCGGTAACATAGAATAAATTCAATGTTACCGGGCCGAGCGTATTGCCCTCTTTGGCGCGTTTGAGGCCATTGCCGACCAGGGCCGAACCGGTCATCTCGGTCTCAATCACCGCATAGCCGATACTTTCCAGCCAGGGACGTAAAAGATTTAATTGCGTTGATCGACCAACGCCGTCTGTGCCTTCAATTACAATCAGACGGCCAGGCAATAGTTCATCACGCTTTTGTAATCCAATAGCATCAATGCCATAAAAAACTAATTTTGTCATCGCTTCTCTCGCAATCATGCCAATGGGGACAGGTTCGCATCCATCCGCACTCTTTCCCCGTTTCCCCGCCACTCGGCTCATCGTTCAATGCTCTCGCTCCAACGTCTTTCGCGGAACACTCCTTATCCAACCTGGGAAAAGTCATGCGGCGATGAGTGGAGACGACGCACGCCATGAAGATACGGGCGCACAAGCTGACGCATGCGCCGTTGCTGCTCTTGAATAGGCAGGATTGCATCCATCACCGTCAAGCCCCATTCATCAATCATCGACTCGTACTCGTCCACGATGCGCTGCTGGAACAGCTTGAAGCTCTCGTGAGGATCGTTACTTAGCCCAAGATCCATGCCCGATTCATAATATTTGAGTTCATTGCGACCGGTGAGAATACGGCTCAATGACACCTCCAGGGGCACACGAAAGTAGAAGGCCATCGTGGGCTTGACCGCGAACTGATAGAGTTCGCGTACCCATTGGCGATCAACGCCACGAGCGGCATCGCGGGCAAAAGCAGTGTAGATATAGCGATCAGCGAGAACAATAGCTCCTGCCTTCAGGGGAGGGATAATATCGTGCTCGGTCCGATCAGCAAAGTCGGTGGCATGGATCAGACTAAAAGTTGTGGGAGTGAGGAGTTGTTTTTTCTTGCCACGACTGGTCGTTTTCTTGACGAGAGGGGATGAGTTCCACTCGCTGAAGAATACGGTGTACCCTTCGCTAATCAGCCACTGGCGCAGGAGAGCAATCTGCGTGCTTTTACCGGAGCCGTCAACCCCCTCAACGATGAAGAGCCGCCCAGGATACTGATGCAATCCATATGTTTCCATGATAAATCCTCTGGTCGCAAATATCATAAAGATGGGTAGTATACTATCTCATACAGTCAATACTATAGCATCGATTATGCTTTGGCTAATCGTTCTATGTCAAGACACGTTTTTCGGACGAGAATAGATGTAGCCCATCGATACAAAACCGCTATTATTAAGTATCGTCGCTTTTAGCAAAAACTCATCTCTTCCAGGATCTATCACCTTTCCTTCGCGGAATGTGATAGTATTTTACCATGTGACAATCATAGTAGAAAAAGTAGAGACAGAGCCGTAGCCGTAGCCGTAGAGGAACAAGAACAGGAAGAAAATCAATGGGAAGCAATCGAGTATTGCACATTAACATACCAACCCCACAGGGGCACCTGGAGGGGATTCTCAAGCCGGAGGAAGAGGGTTCACAGCCTCATTATGCTGGCCTCGTCTGTCATCCGCATCCACTCTACGGAGGAACGATGCATAATAAGGTCGTTTTCAAAGTCGCACAAACGCTTCAAGCGATGAATATTCCGACGTTGCGCTTCAATTTTCGGGGTGTAGGGCATAGCAGCGGAACATACGATGAAGGGCGCGGAGAAATGGATGATGTGCGTTACTCGCTAGAGTTTTTGAGCCGTCACTATCCTGGCGTACCGGTGATCCTGGGCGGCTTCTCCTTTGGCTCGTACGTCGGACTACGGGTTGCGGCTATCGATGATCGCGTTCAGGCCATGATTGGTCTGGGCGTTCCTGCACGGATGTTTGACCTGGAAACGCTTCAGGGTTGCCATAAGCCTAAATTGTTCATTCACGGCACGAAAGATGAACTGGCCCCATATGACCTGGCCCGCAAATGGTTCGAGCAACTGCCAGCTCCCAAAAGCATGGTGGCAGTTCCGGGAGCGGACCACTTTTTCCAGGGGAATCTTGATGAAGTACAGGCCATCATCATTGATTTTGTGCGCACGCTAAAAAATATTTGATGAAGAGGTGGATTAATTGAATAGACCAGCTACGCGCCGGGAGAATGTTATTGAGAACTATCACGGCACTAGAGTTGCTGACCCTTATCGTTGGTTAGAAGACGCCCACGCTGAGGAGACTCGCACCTGGGCGCGGGCGCAAAACGCACTCACGCGTCAGTATCTCGACGCTACTGGCATACGGGAGAAACTGCAACAACGTTTCACCGATCTCTGGAACTATCCAAAATATTCTATTGTGTGTAAAGAGGGTGATCGCTACGTTTTTTCTAAAAATGCGGGTCTGCAAAATCAGCCCGTCCTCTACACGCAAAAGACGCTGGATGATCCACCCAGCCTTGTGCTTGATCCAAACACATTGAGTGTGGATGGTACGGTTGCCCTCACCAGCCAGTTTTTCAGCAAAGATGGCTCCCTGCTCGCCTATGGGACTTCCAGCAGTGGCAGCGACTGGCAAGAGATCAAAATTCGTCGCGTCGATAGCGGCACAAACTACAACGAAGTCATCAAGTGGTCAAAGTTCACCTCCATCGCATGGCGGCACGATAACCAGGGCTTTTACTATAGCCGCTTTCCAGAGGCTGGCAGCGTGCCAGTCGAGGATCAGACAAACTTTAACAAGGTCTACTGGCATCAGATTGACACCCCACAATCCCAGGATCAACTCATTTTTGAACGGCCCGACGCTAAGGAACTGGGCTTCTTCCCTCAAATAAGCCATGATGGCCACTACTTACTGCTCGATGTCTGGCACGGCACCGATTCGAAAAATCGCTTTTACTACCGCGAAGAGGGCAGCGACCAGCCTTTTGTGCGTCTGTTTGATCAGGCGGATGCGCACTATGATTTTATCGACAACGACGGAACAACGTTCTACTTCCACACCAACCTGGATGCTCCGCACGGTCGCATTATCGCCGTTGACATCAACCATTCTGAAGCTGAGAACTGGCGCGAGCTGGTACCTGAGCAGAAAGATGTGATCGCGCTCGTGCAGAGGGTCAACCATCAATTTGTGGTGCAATATATGCACGATGCGTCTCATCGGCTCAAACTTTACAACACTGATGGCAGCTTTGTACGCGAGATTGAGCTGCCCGCGCCCGGCTCTATTATGGAGCTTTCAGGTAAGCCGGACGATACGGAGCTTTTCATCAATTTTACCTCGTACCTCTATCCACCCAGCATCTACCGCTACGACTTTCATAGTGAGACACTCTCGCTGCTGCATGGGTCGGAGATCAAATTCGACGCCAGCAAATACCAGACGACGCAGGTTTTTTACATCTCCAGGGACGGTACTCGCGTCCCCATGTTCCTAACCCATCGCAAAGACCTGACCCTTGACGGCAATAACCCCACGCTCCTTTACGGCTATGGCGGCTTCGATATTAGCTTAACCCCATCTTTCAGCATTCCGCCACTATTGTGGATAGAGAACGGTGGCATCTATGCGGTCGCCAATCTGCGTGGCGGCAACGAATACGGTGAAGAATGGCATCTGGCCGGGATGCTTGAGAAAAAGCAGAACGTTTTTGACGACTTTATCGTCGCCGCCGAATGGCTGATCGCGAATAAGTACACCAACACTTCTCGATTGGCAATTAACGGCAGAAGCAACGGCGGTCTGCTGGTAGCAGCCTGTATGGTACAGCGACCGGACCTTTATGGAGCTGTAGTTTGTGGGGTGCCTGTGATCGACATGCTGCGTTACCATCGATTTACCGTCGGGCGCTACTGGATACCCGAATATGGCGATGCCGAGCACAATCCTGAGCACTTCAAATTCCTCTACGCCTACTCGCCCCTGCACAACGTCAAAGAGGGCTGCGAATACCCGCCGACACTGATCTTGACGGCAGATACCGATGATCGCGTCGTGCCCGCCCACGCTATGAAATTCGCCGCCACGCTCCAGACCGCTCAAAAAGGTGAGAACCCCATCCTATTATGGGTCGAGATGAAGGCCGGTCACGGCATGGGCAAGCCCACATCGAAAGTGATTGAAGAAGAAAGCGATGTGCTAGCGTTTTTGTGCGAGACGTTCGGGGTGGGTGTGTGAAATAGATAATGCCTCCTATCTAAAAGCGCACCAGAATCACTAATCTGGTCGCTTGACACCCTAAATAAGGTGAGCTACTAACAATCAAACTGGAGCAAGCACAATCTCCTCCTGGATGGACTGTCCAGGAGGAGATGCATTTATGCACTCTTCACAGGGAACTTTATTTCGCTCTTTAACGCTATTGCTTACGAAAATTCCTGCTTTATTACGCTATAGACAAAAAGACTAGCGAAAGATTAGGAAACGACCAGGAAAAGACTAGAAAATGTTGTGATAATCTCCCAAAAAAGTAGGTATGCTAGGAAAGGACATTGCGCAACAACAGGGACACAATAATTTAGGAGGTAGTTCATTCACAGAATAATCAGCACGGTTCCATCAGCTTACTTCCACATTGGACAATTCTCACAGAAAGGTTATTTTAAGATGCAAACAACGTTGCTAGTAAAACGTTTCCTGGCTGTGCTTGTGATGGTGATGACGTTGGCCGTATGTTTGAGTGTAGGAACTCCCGCCGTTCATGCTCAGCAGTTGAATGCTCGGCAGAATGTGGTTCCTTTGCCTGGTTCTCAGACTTTTTTCATTGCTCCTCACGTTTCGATCACTTGCGGAGGAGCTATTGGAAGCGCAACCGATGGAAACGGTGTTCCCATCAACTGGACTTTCAATACACAAACACCAGGTCGGGCCTGTGTCACTGTTACATATAATGTGCCCGCAGGAACAACTCGCTGCAGCTTTTTCTTCTATGTCCCTAATCGGGATGCCACCGGAAACATTTTCTTCCATTTTAGCAACGGTGCCAGCGTTACATTGAACGAAAACCCTGTCAGCGGCTTCCAACAACTGCCAGATCAGGCCAATGTCTCCCAGGTTACTTTTACCGATGTCAATAATCAGGCAACCAATTCTGTACAGCTAGGCTGGGGAAAGAATGCTGACCACGGCCTCAAAGCTGTTTGTCTTGCATAACCTGCTCGTCTTCCTACTCAGCAAGCACAATTAGAGAGCAAAAGCCACGCAGTGAATTTCGCTAGTTGTGCCCTCTGACATATGCCTATTGGGAGTCCCTTTTTTGGGGACTCCTCTTTTCGGAGATCACCTCCTCACTGCCTGGCAATAGATCATTTCCACCTTACCCATCATTTTCCGCTTCAAGACGCATCATCTTTCTCCCATAAATCAGTTATTTGTGTCTATATCAGTGATATAATCTTGTATATTTTATTATGTCTATTTCATCTTTACCTGTTTATGCTTGAGGGCCAGGATGACATAATAGAGAAAAGGAGCATATTCATGGAGAGAAAGCAGAACGAGACTGACTGGGGACAGTGGTTAAAACGTCAACGTACACTCCATAGTCTGACGCAGCAAGAGGTTGCACAGAAAATTGGTACCACTTCACTAACGATCAGTCGCTGGGAACGTGGGATCGCGACGCCACGTTCCTACTCGCTCAAACAACTCCTGACGCTCTTTGGTCCCCATAAAGAGGAGCTTCCTGAGGAAATTGAGTTTGATAGAGAGGATCAAACTGAGGTTCCCTCCTCATTCATCTATGATCCCTCCATTCCTCCTTTACCAGCCCCAACAACAGGTCTGATTGGCCGCACGGAGATACTGAATAAGGTCAAGTCACGGCTATGTTCCTATAGAGATGCTATAGCTCTGCAAGGGATGTATGGCATCGGCAAAACGGCTCTGGCGATTACATTGGCCCACGATCACCATATACAGCGCGGCTATAATGATGGTGTCCTGTGGGTAGGGATCGGGCCCAAACCTAATCTTATGGCACTATTAAGTCGCTGGGGGATGCTGCTGGGCATACCATCACACGAAACCAGTCGGCTTACCACCATTCACAGCTGGCAAGAGGCTATTCATAACGCCATCGGGCTACGGCATATGCTTCTCATCATTGATGATGTCTGGAAAGCGGAAGACGCGCTGGCCTTCAAAATTGGAGGCCCAAACTGTAGTCATGTGATGACGACGCGCTTCCGCGAAATTGCCTTTCACTTTGGAGGCTCTCATAGCATCACGCTCACAGAACTAAATGAGGAAGACAGCATCCAACTACTACAGGCTCTGGCACCAGAAGTCATTACCAGAGAAATGGAGGCGGCTAGAGAACTTGTCTGGTTAGTGGGGGGGCTGCCGCTCGCTCTTACTATTATAGGGAAGCATTTGCAGATACAGGCAAGTATTTATCCACAGCGACGCGTGCGTAAAGCTATTGATCGGCTACAGCGCGTTGAAGAACGGCTGCAACTTACCATGCTCCAATCCCCACTGGAACGCTCTCCGAATATCGACACCGATACCCATCTCTCATTACAAGCAGCCATTGAGGTGAGCGAGAAGCATTTAGAAGGTCAGGCATGCCAAGCATTATACGCCATCTCGGTTTTCCCCGCCAAACCAGATACCTTTTCTGAGGAAGCCGCCCTCGCCGTCTGTAATGTCGCAGGAGAAATGTTGGATATCCTGCTCGATAGTGGGTTAATCGAACATGGAGGACAGGGACGCTACACTATCCACCAGACTATTTCCCACTACGCCATGCTTCGCCGTACTGGCAAAGCCGCAGAAGAGCGGATGGTCACTTTTTTTGCCAATTTGGTACAAAGGTATGCAAAAAATTACGAAGTGCTCGAACGAGAGACCGAGAATATCCTGGCCGCATTTCAGTTCGCTTGCGATCAACAGATGTGGACAGAGCTTATTCGAGGAATCAACGCATTTGTGCCCTTTCTCCAAAGCCGAGGGGCTTATTCTATTGCGGAACGCTATCTCACTCAGGCACAACAAGTGGCTATGACATTAGGAGACAACGCTAACCTGGCAGTGACATATCTTCATCTGGGACGTATAGCTGACCTGAGCGGTGCTTACGACAAAGCAGATCAGTTCTATCGAGAGGGGCTGACGCTGGCTCGCGCCGTAGACCAGCGTGAAACGATGAGTCTGCTGCTGGCTTATTGGGGCGAGATGCTATTAAACCAGGGGAAATTCATACAAGCTGAACAGTATTTACAGGAAGGACTTCTCCTGGCCCAGGAGCTGAATGAGCCGCAACATATAAGCGTACTGTTCAAAAACCTGGGAGAAGTGGCATCTAACCAGGGACAGTTTGTTCAGGGAACAGCGTATTTTCAATCCGGGTTGCACTACGCTCGACAGACAAACAATTGGGAAATTATGAGTGCGCTGTTGCAAAACATTGGTTCTCATGAGTCAAAGCACGGACGCTATGAGCAGGCAGAGATCTACTTTCAAGAGGGGTTACTCTGTGCTCGCAAAATTGGGCATCAGCAAAGAATCAGTGCTTTATTAACGAATATAGGCATGGTGGTATTTAAACGTAGGGATTATGTCGAAGCGGAAAAACTCTACCAACAAAGCCTGGAACTTGCTCGTAAAATGAACAATCCATTCAGAATGTGTTGCGTCTTGCAAAATTTGGGTATGCTAGAACGTACCCGTAGCCATGAGCAGACCGCTGAAATTTATTTACAAGAAAGTTTAGAGATCGCCTACAACATGCGATACACCTGGTTAATTAGCGAGACCCTCTGCGAGTGGGGCGAGTTATATCTTCAGCAGCAAAAAATAGATGAGGCACGCAAAACCTTCGAACAAGCTCTGGCGAAAGCCCACGAAATGGAAGCAAAAGAGCTGGTGGCCATGAGCAAATTTGGTCTTGCCCGCGTGGCTCTCCTTCAAGGAGACCCTATTCTAGCACATCAGCAAGGCGCAGAAAGCTTCACCCTTTTTCAAAGCATGGAACATGAAGAGGCAAGCCATGTTGAACAATGGCTACACCAAACTTTTTAACAGGAGAGCATCTCCCTTGCACCTGTTACTGTCACATTTCTAATATCCAGACGGTGATGAATATGGAAACCGATAGACCAGTAGAAAAGAAGGAGGGAGAACGATGCAAACATCCCATTCCGAGAGGATTGTAGAGATTCCGGCGGATACGGTTCAACTGGAAAGCGCACTTGCTGTGCCCGAACAGGCTCAGGGATTGGTGGTTTTCGCTCATGGCAGTGGGAGCAGTCGCTTCAGCCCCAGAAACAACTTCGTAGCTACTGTCCTGCGACGGGCAGATATCGCTACCCTGCTCATAGACCTGCTCACACGCAAAGAGGACGAGTTCTATGAGACGCGTTTTAATATCGATCTCTTGACTGAGCGTCTGCTCCTGGTCACCGCATGGCTACGAAAGCAACCACAAACACAAAAGCTATCAATTGGATATTTCGGAGCGAGCACCGGAGCAGCTGCAGCCCTCAAAGCTGCCGCCAACGACACAAGTATCCAGGCTATCGTTTCGCGAGGAGGTCGGCCCGATCTGGCGTCAGAAGACCTTGCGCGGGTGCAATCCCCTACCCTCTTGATTGTCGGCGGCAATGACCGTTTCGTTTTGAAGTTAAACCGTCAAGCCCTGGCGCATCTGCAAGGGGCAAAGCAATTAGTGGTCATTCCAGGGGCAACCCATCTTTTTGAAGAGCCTGGAGCACTTGAGGAAGTCGCGAACCAGGCAACGCAATGGTTCAAACGCTATTTACCCTGAAAAGCAAGCATACAAAGGGTGCCCGCGAGGGGTACCCTTATAGATGAGCGTGAGTGTGGTCGTGCGGAGTTGCTACCGACTCGTTAGCTTCGATGCAAGCAGGTAGCTTCAGTTTCAGCCAATCTTCCATGCCACCGCGCACCGAGAGGACTTCGCGCCCGCTGGCCGCGACCATGCTGGCTGCGATCTCAGCACGCTGGCCGCTACGGCAAATTGTGGTGAAGGAGAGATCTTTGGGCAACTCTCGCATGCGAGCAGGCAAATCGCCAAGCTGGATGTGAAGCGCACCTGGGATATGGCCATCGCGCCACTCATCGGGTCGGCGCACATCCAATATGACCAGCCTCTCATGCTGCGACCAGCGTTTGTGCAGCGTCTCAATATCCAGCGTGCCAAACTGGGCAGTGGGCAACGCCGCCGCTTTCCAGGCTGCAATGCCACCATCAAGATAGCCATCAACCTGCTCAAAGCCAATCCGCATAAGTTGCACCACCGCCTCGCGTCGTCCCGCTTCGTCCTCAATCAGGAGCAGCAGAGGCACATTAAAGGGGAGCAGCCAACCGACGTAGGTTGAGAACGAGCTATCCAACTCAATATTGAGAGAACCGGGTATATGTTCGCGTGCAAAGGCCTCGCGATTGCGCCCGTCAATCAACGGAATACCGTTGGAGAGACGCTGCTGTACATCCTGCGGAGTCAGGGGAGGCGGCGTGGGGATGGCTCCCAGGATACGCGGGCCTTTTCTGTTGATAAAACCCATGTGAGCATAATATTTGGGATAAGAGGAATAGCCCGCGATTTGCCGCTGGACAAACTCTTCTTCACTCTGGGCGAGAGCAGCCGGATTGACCAGACGCTCTTGC
Organism: Ktedonobacteraceae bacterium; assembly: GCA_035764225.1. GTDB lineage: Bacteria > Chloroflexota > Ktedonobacteria > Ktedonobacterales > Ktedonobacteraceae > DASRHT01. Next base: position 2,315 of record DASTZT010000605.1, on the reverse strand, counting down.
GCAATGGTCGTCGTGCGGGCGGAATGCGCCGATGTTGACATACAAAATGAGCCTGCGCCATGCGTTGGATAGACACGTACCTGTCCCGGCAACATGTCGAGCAATCGTCTTAATGTCTGGTATTGCTGGCGTGTGAGGGTTAGCATCATCCCTTCGCCCAGCAGATCAGTCCGTCCGGCATTTGCTGCCAGCAGACTTCCTCCGCTAAAAAGCGCGGTGGGTGCCTCTGCTCCAGCCTCGTTGAGGAGATAACTAACGTGTACTGGCGTATGGCCTGGCGTGGCAAGAGTTTTGAAAGAGAGCTGTCCAACGCTAAAGCGGTCGCCCTCACTAACCGGCAAAAACTGATATTCGAGGGGATCGGCTGCGCCTGCCATAATCGTTGCACCAGTTTTCGCTGCCAGTTCTCTGGAACCGGTGAGATAGTCGTTGTGAATGTGCGTTTCTAGCACATGGGTAATGCGGGTGCCTGTGCGGCTGGCAGCTTCCAGATAAATATCAACATCGCGACGCGGATCGACAATCGCAGCCGTACCGCTCGCATCGTCAGCGACAAAATAGGATTGATGGCCTAAACCTTCTACAATGAATTGTTCTATGTGCGTCATCGCCGTTCCTTTCGCCCATCATTGAAGCGCGTCCTGCCGAGCGATAAGCTCGCTCCCCTGTTCTGGAACTCCTTCTATAGATATGATACTATAGAGTATAGACAAAATCAATATGACGACATAACAGGTTATAACAAGTTAATCATTGCGACAGGCTAGGAGAGAAGTGCGTGACATATCAACGTCTGAATGCTGGTCCAGTTCCTTTATATCATCAGCTTAAGTTGGCTTTACAGCATGATATCGAGCAGGGTATCTATCAACCGGGAGGGCGGCTTCCCTCTGAGCCGGAACTTATTCGTCAGTACGGGGTCAGCCGCATTACGGTGCGTCAGGCGCTCGACGAACTAGAGGGAGAGGGGCTGATTATTCGTCGTCATGGGAAGGGAACCTATGTTGCCGAAAAGCGCATTGAGCAAGAGCTGGTCCGCCTGACTGATTTTGTCGAGGATATGCAACGAGCGGGACAGAAACCATTATCGCGCGTGGTAGCAACAGAGCGAGAAATTGCACGCCCTCCTCTCGCCAAAATGCTGAACATCGCGCATGGTACAGAAGTGGTGCGCATTGACCGGGTCCGTCTGGCTGATGATCGGCCCATTGCCTTCGATACAACCTGGCTGCCTCTACGTTTTGGCGAGTTGCTGATGGGAGCGGATCTGGCGCAAGAAACCATTTATCATATTCTGGAAACACGCTATCATATTCCGGTGGTATCCGGCACGTTCACGATCACAGCCGCTACGGCCACGGCGCAAAAAGCGGCTTTGCTGGAAGTAACGCCTGGAGCGGCTTTGCTCGTCATTCAGCGCATCTCCTATACTAACAATGGCGAACCCGTTTATATGCAGGAACGCTACTACCGCCCTGATCGCGTGCAGTATCGCGTCTCTTTGCAACGCCATGATACTGCCAGTGGCGGCTCAACAGTTCACGAATTCCGGGCCATCTTTGAGGATTACTCGCCTGCCGTAAGTGAGTAAGTAAGCTAACTGGCAAGACTTTCTGTCATATCCTGCTTGCTAGCTTATGCCTTGCAATTCAGACAGCCAACGCCGCTCTCGCGTCTAGCTTCGCTCAGGCTGTCTGCAACGAACGGCAGGATGTTATATCCCTTTAAAAGTTGCTCCCAGCACATAGGTAATCACCGCCTCTATCGCCCCTACAATCGTCATCTCCATGCCACTATTGAACCAGGAGCGACCAGTTACGAGGGTCTTGGCTGCCCCAACGGCAAAGTGAGCCACGAGGCTGATAAATGCTGCAACGATAATCGCGGGGATACCTTGCATAAAGAAGAAGGGAATAATGGGGATAAACGCGCCAATCCCGGTCGAGATAGTGGCTGAGATGGCGGCCACCCAGGGACTGGGGAAATTTCCCTCAGAGAGGCCCAGCTCCTCGTGTGCCAGCGCCCGCAGCATCTGTTCGGGCTGTTGAGACATACGCTCGGCCAGCACTTTGGACTCCTCTTCCGTAAACCCCTTCAACTGATAGAAGAGAGCCAGCTCTTCCTTCTCTTCCTCAGGATCATTCTCAATCTCGCGCTGCTCGCGCTGCATCTCGGCTTCGTACACTTCGCGCTCGCTTTTGGTGGCCAGGAACGCGCCCGATCCCATCGAAAGTGCGCTCGCCAGGCAACCAGCCAGACCGCTAATCAGCACGAGATTGCTGCTGCCAGTCCCCGTATAGCCCGCGACGCCGCTG
>DASTZT010000604.1:0-6093 GCA_035764225.1 Ktedonobacteraceae bacterium | reverse complement strand
CTCGTAGAGATACAGCATCTTCTCGAATGCGCAGAACGACCAGTGAGCGTTCAAGATCGCCTGGTAAAAGATCTGTTAGAGATTTCCCGCATCCAGGCGGACCGACTCTCATTCCATCCAACGCCCTGTAATCTGGCAACCATTCTACTTGAAGCCGTCGAAGACCTCCTCACTACAGTTCCTCAGCGCCTGATTCATAGCGATGTCAGCCCGACAGATAGCGTCCCCGTGATGGCTGACGAGGCTCGCATCCGGCAGGTTATCAGCAACTATCTGAGCAACGCCCATCAGTACTCGCCCGCAGACCGCCCCATTGTCGCCCAATTGACCATTGATGGAGAGCATGTCCGTATCGCCATCCGTGATGAAGGGCCAGGACTTTCGCCCGAAGAGCAGGGGCGCATCTGGGAACGCTTCTACCGCGTGCAATGGATCGAAAGGCAACATAGCAACGGCGTAGGACTGGGGCTGGGCCTCTACATTTGTCAGATCATCATCGAACAACATAAAGGGCAGGTTGGCGTAGAAAGTACTCCTGGTGACGGATCGACCTTCTGGTTTACGCTTCCACTCGCGCACCCACCCGCGTCAGGCTCAGAACTGATATGAGCCAGCACAAAGATTAGACAACGTACTTGCAAGCGGAAGGGAAATAACAACGCAACCAGTGCGCCAGATCATCGGCTAACGGAGCAACGAAGGTGGTCAGCGTATTGTCGGGAAAGCGGCGCAACGTCAGGCTGGATGCATGCAAAAACTGGCGACCAAGCTCTGCCTCTGGCGTTCCCTGAGTTGCGGGCATGGCATAGGTCTGATCGCCCACAATCGCATAGCCCAGAGCAGCAAGATGAGCGCGGATCTGATGGGTTCGCCCGGTGATGGGACGCACCGCTAAGAGCAGCAAACCATTTTCAGCAGTCAGCACTTTGAGTTCCGTGATAGCTTCCTGCCCATCGGGAGCCACGATACAGTGACGACGATCCGCTGGATCGCGTCCCAAAGGGCCGCTCAGCACAATACGAGTGGCTGGCGGCGCAGCAAAAACGCAAGACGGCTCAATCAGCTCCTTTTCACCATCGGCACGCTCTCGCGTGATAGAGAGTGCTACGCGTGGTTTTGCCCACTCAGCAGCTCCCTGACGCACTACCGCCAGATAGCGTTTGACAATCGTATGATCGTGAAATTGCGCCACAAGATGACGACGCGCCCGCTCCGTGCGAGCCAGCGCAACAATGCCCGACGTATCTTTATCCAGGCGATGCAGCAGACAGGGACGGGGCAACAAACCGTGCTCTTTCCAGAATCGCTCTATCTGCCTGGCCCGCAACATCTCTTGCACAGCAGCAGGGGCCTGCGCCCATTGTGGATCATCGGGCAACTCAGGCGGAGACCACTGCTCTTCTTCCTGCTGCTCCAGGTAGCTAAGCAAAGCATTCCACATCGTCCCATCCGCGTGTTTATACGTCGGATGAATCACGACCCCCGCTGCTTTGTTCACGATCAGTAGATGATGATCTTGATAAATGACTGAAAAGCCCGCCGTTTGCATGCTACGCAGTATAGAGGCCCGTTGGTCTTCTCGTCAATAGTTCCTATCAAGGATAGCTCAGAGCCGACGGCGAGAAGCAAGACTGCTCCAGATGATAACAAGCATGATCGCGGCAATAATCGTGCTCACCAACGGCACGCCAGACACCGTTGGCTCTCCAGCAATCGAAAAATGGAAGAAGCCAACGATCAGGAAGATGGCGAACAACCCAACCATAACCGCGCCAAGAATCCCCGCCGGAGCACGACGACCTGCAACCAGTTCTCCCAAAAATCCGATAATTCCTGCTATAACGAGCCAGACAATAAATTGCACTGCCGTAACGGTCATATCTTCCCTCCTTAGAATTTCGTGAAATCCGCTCTCACTACTCCTAACACGACCATAGCAGCAGAAGAGACTCACGCTTGCCTGCAATTTCTATTGAATGTTCAATCAAAATATGGTATGCTTCTCTTAGCTCAGGAACGCTCTGTTCCTGCAAGAACGGCAACAATTCCAGAGAAGGAAGTCTCCATGAGTGCCAAAACCGTTCGGGATATGCGCCGTGAAGCAATCATCACCGCCTCCCGCGAGCTTTTCTCTCGCAAGGGCTTTCATGGAACTTCAATGCCAGATATTGCTCATGCGGCTGGGATCAGTACCGGGCTTATCTACTATATTTTCCCCAGCAAAGAAGATATTCTGCTTGCCTGTTGCGAGGAGGTCGCGGTCCTTCATCTCGACCTTTTCAGCCAAGCCAGCCATCTGAGCAACCCACTTGAACGCTTTGATTATATTGTGCGCGAACTTTATACCTCGCTGGACAAAGGATCAAGGCGGCTGATTATCATGTATCGCGATAGCTCAACACTTCCCCGCGAAACCCGTCAGCGCATCCTTTCGATGATCAAAAATCTCGATTACCGTTTTCTTGAGTTGATCGAGGAAGGACAACGGATGGGCGTCTTCAGGCAGGATATTCCCGATCCGCGTATTCTGGCTGCCAACATCCTGGGCCTGGGACATCTCTGGGCGCTGCACAAAACCTGGCACTTCGAGCCAGAAATCGACCTGGAAACCTATCTTTCTACCCAGCTCGCTTATTTTCATGCTCAGTTATTGCCACCTTCTTGATCTCACCAGCAAAGGAGCAAACTCATGGACTTTAGCCTCAACGACGAACAAAAAATGGTTCAGCAGACCGTTCGTGACTTTGTAAACAGAGAATTGATTCCACTGGAAGGCGATGTCCTGCGCAACGAACGCGAGGGACGCCCAGGACTCGAACGCGAGAAGGTTCGCGAACTCCAACAAAAGGCCAAAGCGATGGGCTTCTGGGGCATTAATACTCCCGAAGAATACGGTGGAGCGAGTCTCGGCCCGATCATGGGCGCGATCACAGCAATGGAGATGGCGCGTACGTTTGTCCCGTTCGGCTTCGGCGGCAACGCGGATAACATCCTCTATCGTTGCAACGAGGAGCAGAAAAAACGCTACCTGATCCCAACGATCAATGGCGACCGTCGCTCTTGCTTTGCCCTGACCGAGCCGGGCGCGGGTTCGGATGCGGCCAATATCAAGATGCGTGCAGTCAAAGATGGCGATCATTATATCCTGAATGGTGAGAAGATTTTTATCACCAACGGCAACGAGGCTGACTTCGCGATGGTCTTTGCGGTGACCGAGCCAGAAAAGGGCGGTCATGGCGGCGTGACCTGCTTCCTGGTGGACCGCGAGATGGGCTGGACCTCCAGCTATATTCCGACGATGGGCGATTGGGGACCGGCCTCGCTCTATTTCGAGAATGTGCGCGTACCTGCGTCGAATATTCTGGGCGAACCAGGCCGAGGCTTCGAACTGGGCATGCAGTGGATCGGCGCTGGTCGCTGGCGCATCCCTGCCGGAGCAGTTGGCATGGCTGAACGCGCGTTGCAAATGGGCATTGACTACGCCAAACAACGCGTCTCGATGGGTCACCCTATCGCTGAATACCAGGCTATCCAATGGATGATCGCCGATTCTTATGTGGAGATCGAGTCCACGCGCTGGCTGGTGCTTTACGCAGCCTGGCAAGCTGAGAACGGCAAGGATGCACGCCACGCCTCTTCAGTGGCCAAACTGCACGGCGCGAACATGGCCAATCATGTGATCGACAAGGTCTTGCAGATCCACGGCGGCATGGGATACACCAAAGAGCTGCCTATCGAGCGCTGGTACCGCCTGGTTCGCCTCTATCGCATCTTTGAAGGCACCGACGAGATACAACGCTACATCATTTCACGCAACCTGTTGAAAGGACACGTCAAGGTTGGGGAGACGCTCTGATGGGTTTTGCATCCAAAGCCGCTATCGTGGGTGTGGCCGAGTCTGATCTCGGTCGCACCCCGGATAAAACGGTGTTGCAGCTCCAGCTCCAGGCGGCCCGCGCTGCCCTTGACGATGCTGGCCTGCAACTGAGTGAGGTCGAGGCGCTCTTTTGCGCAGGCAACTGGGCCTGGTCGCCCAATCTCATGCTCGCGGAATACCTGGGCATCCGGCCAACCTATACCGATACCACAAACATTGGCGGTTCCTCGTTCGAGGCACACATTGGCCACGCCATCGCAGGCATAGAGGCGGGACTCTTCGATGTGGCGCTGATTACCTATGGCAGCACCCAACGCTCGGACCGCTCCCGCAATCGAGGAGCGCCCGCCATCAGGCTCACTGATCAATACGAAGCTCCTTTCGGCCTGCCTACGCCAGTGGGGGCATACGCTCTCGCGGCCATGCGCCACATGTACGAATATGGCACCACAAGCGAGCAACTGGCGGAGGTCGCGGTCGCCACGCGCAAATGGGCCACGATGAACGAGAAAGCCATGATGCGCGATCCCATCACCATAGAGGATGTCCTGAACTCGCGCTGGGTTGCCGAACCACTGCACCTGCTGGATTGCTGCCTCGTGACCGATGGGGGCGGGGCCGTCGTCGTCGCCTCCGCCGAACGAGCAAAAAATACGCGCAAATCCCCAGTATGGATACTTGGGCATGGCGAATCGCACACGCATAATAGCATCGCCAACATGCCTGATCTGGCGACGCATCAGGCAGCCATCGCCTCCGGGCAGGCAGCTTTCGCGATGGCTGGCCTGACTCCGGCTGAGATCGATGTCACCGAGATCTATGACTCGTTCACGATCACGGTGCTCCTCACATTGGAGGCGCTCGGCTTCTGTGGGCGAGGAGAAGGAGGAGCCTTCGTCAGTGGACAGCGTACCGCTCCAGGGGGACCATTCCCGATGAATACCAACGGCGGTGGGCTTTCCTACTGCCATCCAGGCATGTACGGCATCTTCTTGCTGATCGAGGCGACACGACAGTTGCGCGGCGAATGCGAGCAACGTCAGGTGCAGAATGCGAGCATTGCGCTTGCTCATGGGACGGGCGGCGTGCTCTCATCGGCGGCGACCGTGATTCTGGGAAAGGACTGATGTGTTATGCCCACACAACTTCCACCGATCCAACAGGATAGCGACTCGCGCCCCTACTGGGAAGGTCTGGCGCAGGGCGAGCTGCGTATTCAACGCTGTGACGCCTGTTCGCGGGCGATATTTTACCCCCGCGCACTCTGTCCACATTGCCACTCAGAGAAACTTTCATGGATCGTGGCAAGTGGCAAAGGGACGCTCTATTCGTACACGGTAGCTCATCAGGCTTTTGGGGCTTTCTCTGCGGATGCCCCTTTTGTCATTGCTATCGTCGAACTGGAGGAAGGCGTTCGCATGATGTCACGCATCATCGACGCGCCACGCGAGCAGGTTGCTATTGGGGCGAAAGTGCAAGTAACCTTCCAGCAGATAGGAGAGGATCTGACTGTGCCCTACTTCCGTCTGGAGGGAAACTGAGCATTTCTCCTCCCTCCAGACAGACAGTAAGCCTGCGACGCAGAACGCTAGACAACCGAGACGTGATACTCTTGTAGCCAGGCGTTGAGCTGGATAATACGCTCAGAGAGAAAGGCCAACGCCTGATCTGGCAGAGCCGCTTTGCCTTCCATAATGTGTCGGGCAACGGGAGGGTTGAGAAACGACTGAATGGGGGCATTGGCGTCATTGAGAATTTGCAGCGCCCATTTGCGCGTTTCCTGGGCATAGCTAGGATTTTGCGAAGTGGGATAGGCGCTCTTGCGGCGATAGAGTACATCTTGCGGCAAGATCCCGCTCATAGCGCGGCGCAAGATGCCCTTCTCAATCCCATCCACCGTTTTCATATCCCAGGGAATATTCCAGACATATTCGACCAGCCGATAGTCACAGAACGGAACACGCACCTCAAACCCAACGATCATACTCATGCGATCTTTCCGATCAAGCAGGTAAGGGAGAAAATGAGTCAGGCTGAGATAGAAGATTTCTCGTATCCTGGCATCGCGAGAGGCTTCACCCGGCAGACGCGGCACCTCTGCTAGCCCCTGCTGGTAGAGATGCTGCATGTGTTCGAAAGGGCGGGCCTTCTGCACCACATCAGGGGATAGCCAGCCGGACATGGCCTGAGCATCGACATTCTCTCTTCTGCCAGCC
>DASTZT010000603.1:0-6458 GCA_035764225.1 Ktedonobacteraceae bacterium | reverse complement strand
CTCCCTTGCATCTGCAAGGGACTAACAGCAAGGTATGCATCAAGAGACAAAAAAAAACACAGAATCTCCCTGGACGATGGCCGTGTGGATTGCCATCATCGTGGTGCCATCACAAAAAAGCGGGGAAGTCGTTTCCCCAGGACAGATCAGAGGATCACATAAGCTATTAAGGTCACCGTCGTGCGGAAACAGTGCGGACTCGACGAGAGCACTCCAGGAAGGCACGACATGCTTTTCCTACGATGAGTGAAAGAGATCGCAAATCGATCTCCTCATTACAAGAATAATCATTACAAGAAAGTTATGGATGTGTCAATAGGAAGAGTGGGGATGCTATTTTTCGAGGTGATAGGCGAAATGGGCTATCCTGTAGAAAAGCTATCGGATGATACATGGAATGGAAAAGGGACAAATAGTATTGATAGGATACACTATTTCGTTTCCAGAAATCAACCCTGAAGCAGAGCAAGCGCGAGGCCCCCGCATCCACCCTATCTCCGCCCCTTGCCCCTACCGATCCCGCGATCTCGCATTCTCCCGGCGAAAAAATCATTATGGAACGAGCTTGGCAATGGTCGGACGGATTGCTGGTAGGGGCAAGGGGCGATGAATGGGCCTGGGAGGGGGCCTCGCGCTTGCCCCGGTTGGCTTTTCAGCACTATTGAAGTCTTGGTGAAGCGTGTATTCTGGGAAATTGCTGAGCATAAAGTACTATTACACATCAACGTATTCCATGCAATAAAGCTCCAAAAATGTTATAATACGAACGCCAAGACTAAAGAAACATTCATCATAGCGGTTGATATATCCTGACTAGCAGGGGTCCAGATGAGCAATCTCGCACACACCAATACCAGGTATCACGTTGCGGCGATCCAGTTTGAGCCGACGCTCGGCGAGAAAGAACAGAATATTCAGCGGCTTCTTCTCCTGGTAAAAGAAGCCATTGAGCATCATGCACGTCTGATCGTCTTGCCTGAAATGGCAACTACTGGCTACTGCTGGACGGATCGGTCGGAAATAGCCTCGTATGTCGAGTCTATCCCTGGCCCCACTACTGATCGTTTCCAACAATTGGCGACTATGCATGGCTGCTATATTGCAGTAACCTTGCCAGAAGTTGATCCTGATACTCAGGCATACTATAACAGCATGGCGCTGCTCGGCCCGGAAGGACTCGTCGGTACCTATCGCAAAATCCATTCCTTTATCTCTGAACCGCGCTGGGCACGCGATGGCGATCTGGGGATGCCTGTCTGGGATACACCGATTGGTCGTCTGAGTGCGCTTATTTGCATGGATGCTATGTATTTTGAAGCCGCTCGCATTCCAGCTTTGCATCAGGCGGATGTACTGCTTTTCCCTACGAACTGGCTGGATGAGCAATGCCCCAGTGGGAGCTGGATAGCCCGCGCCCAGGAAAACGGCGTGTATTTCATTGCCGCTAACCGCTATGGGAGAGAGCGCGGCGTGCAGTTTAGCGGCGGCAGTTGCGTGCTCAATCCTGACGGCTCGATCCAGTCCTACCTTGATAACGGCGAAGGTATTGTCTACGGCGATGTCGATCTTGATCTCTGCCGCAATAAGTATTGGGGCGGAGCTGTGAGAACTGGTAATCGGCTCGCTGATCGGCTACCCACTGAATACATTACACTCGTCAACAATACCTACCTGTGGGAGCCACTGCGCTATCATAGTCTCTATGCGCAGGGCGAACTGCCAGCAGGCCAGCTCTCCTGTACGGGTATTATTCAGTTGAATCTGCAAGATTTTCCGGCGCGCCCGCATCAAGAGACCATTCAATCCCTGCGTTCCCTCATACAGACTTTTTTGCAGGACAATGCTCCCGCCTCCCCCGATGTGCTGGTATTGCCCGAATTGCTGTTGCCTGGTCCAGTGCCACAAGGCCCGGATGTGATTGCTGAGGTCGCTTCAGCGGAAAAAATCAGCGTGCATTTTCGTCAGGGGGCGATCCAGGTGCCAGGACCGGAGACGGATGCTCTGGTCGCATTGGCGCAAGAGTGGCAATTGAGCATGGTCATTGGCGTAGCTGAACGGGCCGAAGAAGCTTACTATAATACCGTGTTGCTGATTGATCCTGAAGGCATCTATGGAACGTACCGCAAACTGCACCTGACACAGCACGACCGCCTCTGGGCTACGGTCGGCAATCAAGGGTTGCCCACATTCGATACCCCTGCGGGACGTGTCGGGTTGGCAACTGGCTATGATTTGCTCTTTCCAGAGACATTGCGCGTCCTGGCAGGCAAGGGCACCGACCTGGTCTGTGCCCCCACGCTGCTCGATTTTCCCAACCCGATTGGCCTCCCCCCTTCCACGATCCCCCATCCCAAACCGGTTGCGCCTGAAGCCTATGATCCCACCCATTATCTCATTTGGCGCGTCTATGCCTCTGAGCATAATGTCTACCTGGCGCTGGCGAACTGGTATGGTGAATATGCAGCCGTGCATGCTAACGGCTTGAGTGGTATTTTCCCCCCCATTTGTGCTACTTATCCCTGGTCAGAGGTCATTGCTGATGACGGGGAGCCGTCGCTTACCATGATGACCATTGACACGCGCGAACAACGCACCGGGCACCGCACCACCCGCGTACTCAACTATAGTCCTGGTGATATGGCAGGTTCACTGACAGGAGAACTGGCTTACGATATTCTTGATAGTATTCCTGGCAACGTTGTGCGCAGTAAGCCGCTTTTACGCAAACGCCAGCCATTCTGGTATCTTGATCTGGTAAAAGTACGGTCGTAGGCGTCGGCGCATGGCAAATATTTAGAGCAAATAGTAGATGTTACACCCGTTGTACGATAAGTACTCTTTTACTAGACTCTTGCATTGTTGACTAGTAACCGCTTGTTAGGTATACTGCTCGCAAACATTCTCTATTTTGAGAGCGTGTGGATCGGGAGCACGCATGAAAACGATCACGACGAATCGATTAACCAGCACGTATCTTTCCAGACTGGAACGTTCCAATTATTGGGCAATAGCAATAGCTGCAATTATTATCATCCTGAGTGGAATCTGGATGATTTTTAGCATTGGAAGCTCCTCTGATACCTCCCTGTTCGCAAAAATCGTCCATCCCGCCACTATTCTTCTCGGCGCTCTCTGGGCTTTTCAAACTGCCTATCGGGCGCGCTATGGAGCGGTACGTCTGGAGCCTCGCTATCAGCTCGCCTGGTTAATGATCGGTGTAAGTCTGCTCATCGAGATGGCTAAGGGCTTCTATTATGCCTATCTCATACTGCAAGGATACAATGTTTTTCGGTCAGGTGCCATTATATTTGCATTGCTCTATTATCCCTGTCTATTTTTTGGGCTGATCATCATGCCTTCTACCGTACGTTTCCGCGCACGTATGGCTCTCGATTCCTTGATTACCGCTTTATGTATATTTGGGATGCTCTGGTTCTTTCTGATTGGTCCGGCCTACCTGTTGCCAACCGGACATCCGTTGGCAATCCATAATTCCCTGCAATTGCTGGTAACGCTCGCTTATCCAGGTGGAGACCTCTTTATCATCCTGGCGATCTTCCTCCTGATTCAGAGGGAGACCGAAAGTATCTTGCGCTTTTCCCTGTTACTTCTCGGCCTTAGCTCTATCTCGCTTATCTGGGCCGATTCAGCCCTGACCTATCAATTTGTGCTTACGGGAAGATATCAGTTCGGCAATCCTTATATTGAGCCTTTCTGGCTCATCAGCATCCTCTTGCTTGGTCTTGCCGGTCTTCAGCAATATATCGCGCTGGTGCGGAAAGCATATAACGAACAAACAAACCCGCTTAAGGTGAGCGTTCAAACAAGAGAGCCTATCCTTAAAGACCATACGTTACCAGCACGTACCGTTTTCCGTCCATTGCAGGGTGTATTGATTTACCTGCCGCTGATCGTGTTGCTCTCCCTGGCTATCTTTGGGGAAGCCGTGCAGGATAGCAGAATAACAGATATTCTTTCGATCCTTACGGCCTTCATTGGCGGCCTGATTGCAATTCGCAGCTTTTTGGCTACTCGTGAGAACGAACTCTTGCTCCACGAACGCGAACAGCAGCACAAGGAGGCCGAACGCTTACAACACATAGCGACCTATCTTACTGAAGCTCCCGCTATGGAACGGTTACGCGAGCGGATTGTCACGATGGCGACAGACGAACTGGGCTGCGATGCGGCTATGTTGCTGCTGGTTGAAGAACACAATCGTTCTTTCCTTTCGCTTCCGCACTTCTTTGTGAACGCAACTACTACATCGACAGATATCTCTCAATGGAATTTACAAGGGGATAGCTTGCTCTCGCGTATTCTGATGGAAGGGAAAAGGGCGGAGGTGCATTGGACCGATAGCATGGCCGAAGTGCCCGATGAAATTTGCGACTGGAGCATTGCTCAACACATCTCTACAATGGTCTTCTTCCCTCTCATCTACCATGATAAGAAGCTAGGCAGCATCGGCGTGGCCCATCGCAAGATTCCTTACCTGGGCCCACACGAACTCTCTATCATCACAACCTACGCGGAACAGGTGGCCGCCATTGTTGAACATGCTTTTGTTTATCAGGATGCGCGAGACCGCGAGATATTCTCCCTGGCTATGGCAAACATTTCGGCACGCCTGAACTCAGCAGTGGTAGAGCCTGCTGAAATAAGCCAGTTGATCTGCCGAGAAGGGGCCTATGCTCTGGAGGCCAACTATGTGATCCTCTATTTTGCCAATGAGGAAGGGGATCTGATGCCTCTGGCTGCTTATATCGAGAAAAAGCCAGTTTTTGATGTGGAGGAATGGCCCATTTTCCATATTTCAGAGTATCAGGCGCTGGTTCATCAGTTGCAGGAGCCTCTGCTGATCGAAGTGATGCGCCGTCCGTCAACAACGGCAGATTTGCCCTTAACGTCGATCTCCCAGGAGATGCATCTGCAAATTTCTGATCCTGGCCTCCCGCGAGATCTGGGGCATCGCGCCCATCCGATACGCATGAAAATGGCCCGGTTGGCCATACCCACCGCTATTTTTGCTCCGCTGATCGCAGGCGGCAAGCCTATAGGGATGCTGGTTATTGCCCGCTCGCAGCCTTCGGAGACACAGGACAAACGCGTATTTGATCTTTCGGACCTGCCACAGGTGGAGGAGTTTGTGAAACAGGCTGGTGTAGCATTTAATAATGCGCAACTGTATCAGCATTTACGAGCAGCTCACCAGCGTCTCCAGGAGCTGGATAAGCTCAAAGATCAGTTTATGATTACGGCTTCCCATGAATTGCGCACGCCGCTGACCGCCGTGCAGGGTTATATTGAGCTGATCGCGCAATATGACGAGCACCTTCCGCATGACCAGCGGCGGGAATTTCTGCTGAAAGCGCGTCGTGGCTGTGAAGAGTTGGTGTTACTGCTGGGCAATGTGATGGATGCCAGCCAGCTCGACATGGAAGGAGAAAACAACACCTCTCTGACCAAACGGGTATCGGTACAGGAGATCGTGGAGAGCGTCATTGTGCTGATTGAGCCGCAGGTCCAGCAGGAAAGGCGCGAGGTTCGCGTCCAGATCCCTTCTTACCTGGCTGTCCACGCCGACCCGGTGCGCCTGCGTCAGGTGCTGATGAACGTGAGCGTGAATGCCTTGAAATATTCTACTCCTGGCACTCCGATCAGATTTTCCGCTCAGACTCCCCTCGATAATGATTTATACGTCGTTATCAGCATCTCAGACAGAGGGAAGGGCATCCCATTGGAAGATCAGGCTCACCTCTTCCAGCGTTTTTTCCGTTTAGAGAGCGATTTAAATAGCCCCATACGCGGCTCAGGGTTGGGGCTATATATCTCGCGTCGCCTGGTTGAGGCGATGAAAGGGAAGATCTGGATTGAGAGCAAGGGTATTCCTGGCGAAGGCTCGACATTCCATATCCAGCTCCCCTGTGCGCATTAATTCTGAAGACCAGACAGAGCAAGAGTAGCCTATCAGTGTCGCAATTGAAAAACGGTACTGCTCGTTTGCTTGTAGAAATCCCCAGCAATGTATATACTACGGGTAATTAAGGGATATATGGAAGGGGGAAAAGCAGTGAAGACATCACCAGATTTTGAATCAATCAAACAAACCAATATCTATGGAATCGAGTTTTGGAGTGCCAGAGACCTGGCTCCGTTGTTAGGCTATGTTCAGTGGAGACGCTTCGAAGATGCCATTAAGCGAGCAAAGGTATCTTGCGAAACGAACGGAGATAGCATTCAAAACCATTTTGTCGGTACTGGCAAAATGGTTTCAATTGGTTCTGGAGCAGAACGAGAGATTGATGATTACGCGCTTACTCGCTATGCCTGTTACTTGATTGCCCAAATGGCGATCCTCGCAAACCGGAAATTGCTGCAGCTCAGGCATATTTTATCATCTCAACTGGTAACTACTCAGGTCCCCCTTTCCCGAGAGAGTGAAAGCTGATACACTG
>DASTZT010000602.1:0-4233 GCA_035764225.1 Ktedonobacteraceae bacterium | reverse complement strand
AACCACCACCCCTAGCCCCTACACTTCCCAACGACCACGCGTCCATTTGAACAGATCGAAAAGGACCGGTAGGGGCAAGGGGCCGGGTTGGGGGCGGATGGGGCCTTGCGCTTGCCCTATCTATTGCAGGAGCCTGCTCTTCGTTTGGGCTTGACCTTGCTGCGCAACTGGAGTATGCTGTTGAGCACAAATAGATTTTGTGAATCCGGATTCACGCATATTTGCTAATGCCTCGTATAGTCTTCTGGATAGCCCAAATTGCGTTGAGGCAGAAAGGACTTCTGGCATGACCGAAAAAATGATTGCTCCTGAACTATTTCGTCCGCCGATAGACTTCCCCGATGTGCCTTACGATCACCTGGTACGTCAGGCAGCCGACCGTTATCCCGACCGCCCGGCCATCATCTACTACGATCTCATTCTCACATACCGCGAGGTCGTCTCGATGATTAACTGCATCGCCAATGGCCTGCATGAGCTGGGATTGAAGAAAGGCGATCATCTTTGTCTGCTCACCACGAACCGCCCCGAATATACGCTTACATTTATCGCAGCTGCTTCGATAGGCTTAGTTGTCAGCCCGATGAACCCGGCATATAAAGAGCGCGAAGTCGCCTATCAGTTGGAGAACTCGGAGGCGGTTGCTCTGTTGATTCAGAGCGATCTTGTGCCAACCTTACTGAAAGCGATGAGCCAGCACGAGTTCCCACATCTCAAACATATTTTGGTGACTGGCGAGCAAGCACCGGAAAAATTACCGCAAGCGATCCCGCTGGCAGCCCTGATGCGGCGCTCCTCACCAAAGCCTCCTCCTAAAGTTGAAATCAGCAGTGATGATCTGGTGGCCTTGCCCTATTCTTCCGGCACCACCGGCCTTCCCAAAGGCACCATGTTAACGCATCGCAACCTGACCACCAATAATCTCCAGTTCACCACCGCCCTGCGTACAGAGATCACCGATGTCGCGCTCATTTTCTTGCCCTTCTACCATATTTACGGCGTGATGCTAACGGGCAGCTTCCTGGCTTGCGGCGGCACACAGGTCATTATGGAGCGTTTCGATCTGGTCCAATCGCTGGAACTGTGTGAAAAACATAAAGTTACCTATTACTTCGCCGTACCGCCAATTATCCTGGCTCTGGCCAATGCTCCGGTTGATCTGAGCAAAATGAAGACCGTGAAGTACGTCTTCTCAGGCGCTGCACCTCTTCCGCTCGATCCAGCTTACAAGCTCGAAAAGAAAACCGGCCTTCAGGTGGTCCAGGGCTATGGTATGACGGAGGCATCACCCTTGACGCATGCGCAGCCCGGCGATCCGGCTCTTGTGCGCCTCAATAGCGTTGGTATGCCGGTACATAATACCGAGCAAAAGGTTGTCGATATCGAAACAGGCGAGCGAGAATTGCCGATTGGCGAAGATGGCGAAATCATCATTCGGGGTCCGCAAATTATGGCTGGCTACTGGAAAGCGCCCGCAGAGACCGCGAACGCTTTACGCAATGGCTGGCTCTACACGGGCGATATCGGCCACGTTGACGCGGATGGCTATACGTATATCGTTGACCGCAAGAAAGAGATGATTAAGTACAAAGGGTTCGGCGTGGCTCCGGCGGAGCTGGAATCGCTGCTGATGGAGCATCCCGCGGTCATGGACTCGGCGGTCATCGGCGTACCTGACGAAGAAGCTGGCGAACTTATCAAGGGCATAGTCGTGCTGCGCAAAGGCTTTAGCACCACCCCTGAAGAGATCATCGAATTCGCCAATGGCAAGTTGGCGGGCTACAAGCGTATCCAGATGGTCGAGATCATCGACGCTATTCCTAAAACCGCTTCGGGCAAGATCCTGCGGCGCGATCTCAAAGAGCGCGAAAAAGCTCTCCGGCTCGCGGGACAAGGGTAGTTGCAACATAGTTGAGAGGACCTGTTCGGCTAAACCGAACAGGTCCTCTCAACTATGTTCAGTTGATTGCGGCGAATAATCAAGCGAAATGCAAGATGTTACAACCTTCCCAGGAAGAGGCCACGCGCCATCAACTCCCCTGCCAGGGCACAGACAACCACCAGGTAAAGCATGCCCGTCGCGGATTGAAACGAACGATCACGGATCAGCTTCCAGGAAAGTCCTCCCAGCACCAGCGGCATCACAAAACCAACCAGAATACGCAACCAGCCAATAGCATCCGCGCTTAAGGGCGTCACCACCGGCGCATCGGGCGGCTTCACATGCGTATTGGGCACGGGCGTTGCCACGGCAGGAGTGGCAGTTGCTACGACGGCTGGAGGAGTACTTGTAGGCTTTGTCGCCGCAGCAAGAGCGGTGCCTGCTGCAAAAGCGAAGATTACCTGAGCCAGCAACGCGATCAAGACGACAGTGGTAGCAAAGAGCAACGGCTTTTCTGAGAGGGCGGGCGTGACAAGATACCAGTGACCCAGCCACATGGCCGTCAGCACTCCGCCAAGCGCAAAGGCGGCGGCGAAGAAACCAATGACGGTGAAGAGGCCGCCCACATTTGTCGCGGCCACGGGGCGGAAAATCATCGCCATTATAAAGAGCGTGACCAGGCCAGCTGCTACCGTTGCCCCGCCACTGATGAGACGCAGCAGACGAATAGGAGATCGACGCACTTGCTGCCCTTCGGCCTGTGCCTTTGCTTGCGCCTCCCGACCGTCCACGCCCGCGCTTTTATCGAGCAAGAGGAACAGGCTGTAGGGGATCATCAGCAAAAAGAACAGCAGCAAGGGCAGGCTCTGATAGCCGGTCCAGGCTTTATCAAGCTGGGTGTAGGTATTTAGTAGCTCTGGTGAAGCAAAATTCTGTTGCGTCAGGTAGGTAAGACCGGACAGCCCTAAATAGATCAGCGCGTAGGAAACCAGGAAGCCGCGCTTGACTTCGTTGCGCCAGTCAAGCAGCACTAATACGCTGATGGAGCCAACCGAAACTTCCACCATCACAATAAATAGCACCAGTGGTAATGTCTGTAGCATAATATCTTGTTATCCTTTGATTGCATCTATCAGTGCGCAGGGAGCGACCCTTTTCATCGCAACAGATTATACATCTCATAGCAGCGAGTGGCAAATTTTCAGCGTTGCTATATTGACAGTCATCAAGCATTAGCCTAAACTAGGGCTTGCATGTCCTATCAGCAGGGCATGCAACCAATGCACCAATAAAGAAAAAAGTAAAAAGAGTGATAAGAGAGATATTATGCCACGTTGTCCTAATCCTCGCTGCCAGGCTGATTATCCACCGGGAAATATGCAATGTACGAATCCGTTCTGCCAGTGCTTGCTTCCAGGGGCCGTTGTAGCAGGTCGCTATCGCATTGAGACGTTGATTGGTCTTGGTGGGATGGGAGCCGTCTATCGAGTAAGCGACACGTTTGAAATAGAACAGGTGGCATTAAAAGTTTTAAATCTTGCTAACAGTGCTATGGACATACCGACGGCGGTGGAACGTTTTCGCCGCGAGGCTCGCTATGCTCATCAGCTCCACCATAAAAACATTGTGCCGATCTTGAACTTTGGGCAGGATGGCAATCTCCTCTATCTCATCATGCCACTAGTCACGGGCGGTACGCTCAAGGCGCTGCTCAAAGGAGAGCGACCTCTCCCTATTCAGCAAACTCAGCAGTATCTCAATGATCTCGCAGAGGCTATTGACGCGGTGCATTCCCATCCACAGCAGGTTGTCCACCGCGATATCAAACCCTCTAATCTGCTCATTCAACAGGATGACGGGCGGCTACTCCTGGCCGATTTTGGCATTGCTCGCGCGATGCAGCAGGAAAAAGCCTTGACCCAGCGCGGCCTTTCGCTCGGCACCGAACATTACATCGCTCCTGAACAAGAGCATGGGAAAGCGGAGCCAGCGAGCGATATTTATTCGATGGGAGTGGTCGCCTACCAGATGTTTACTGGACTGCTTCCATATCAGGCAGTAGTAAAAAACCATGCTGTTGAATTACCGCCGCCAAGCACTTTAAACATAGCACTCCCGCCAGCCGTAGACGAGGTTATTTTTCGGGCCGTCGATATCGATCCCGCCCAGCGCTATCAATCGGGACGAGCTTTTGCGGATGCGCTCAATGAAGCACTTTCCACTCAAGATATCTGGTCGCAGCCGACCATTTCAGCCAATGTTGTAGCCACAAGCAGTCCCAATATTATTGTTCGCGCCATCGTTCCAGAGAACCCTTGCAGCAGTTGTGGACGCGAGAATCGCGGCAGTTC
>DASTZT010000601.1:0-4908 GCA_035764225.1 Ktedonobacteraceae bacterium | reverse complement strand
GCCCCGCCCATTGCCCCTACCGACCTCCAACAGCTCATCTCCTCCAAAACAAAACCGAACGGGAGCTGCCATGTTGGACCGGAGGGGTAGGGGCAATGGGTGGTGCGAGGTCGTGAGGGGGCCTTGCGCTTGCCCTTGTGGGGCTAGCACGATGTTGGGGAAGGACAGGCGATAAATCGGACGCGCTGAAGCGAGTCGGTACGACAGAGGCGGGAAAACGTACCTCTTTCCCGCCTTTATTGTAACTTGCAACCTTGCTTTACGCCTCGACGGTATCCTTCACCACTGTTGGCGTCGGGTCGAGGATCATGCGCAGGCCGTGTTTGGCGCGTAGCGTGACCACTGGCTGTAATTCAACCTGGAAGCCGGGAGCAACGCGAGGGGTGTAGCGTTGCAGCAGGGTAGCCAGTAGCAATTTGGCCTCCATCTGCGCAAAGGGCATGCCGATGCAGATACGCGGCCCGCCACCAAAGGGGAAGTATGCCCACTGCGGCACCTTCTGCCCATTGACCGGGTTCCAGCGTTCGGGCCGGAATACGTCCGCGTCGCCCCAGATTTCAGGTAGGTGATGCGTGACCCACTGGCTCAGCATAAAGGATGTCCCGGCGGGGAAATGGTAGCCGCCCAGCTCAAAATCTTGCAAGGCGTAGCGGCCTATCACCCAGGCAGGAGGGTATAGACGCATGGCCTCGTTAATAACCCATTCGGTGTAGGGCAGATTGGGCAGATCGCTGATCGTGGGAGCGCGTCCAGCCAGCACCGTCTGTAGCTCGCGAATCAGCTTCTCTCGCGGTCCGGGGTTTTCGGAGAGTAGCAGGAAGGTCCAGGTCAGCGTGTTCGCGGTCGTCTCGTGGCCCGCTCCGATAAAAGTCATGACGTGGTCGCGTATCTGCTCATTGGTCAGCGAATATCCTTCATCCTGAGCGACCAGCAGCATCGAAAGGATATCTCCGGTGTCGCGCCCCTCAGCTCTGCGTTGATCGATCAGTTGATAGATAAATGTATCGATCTTGCGCCTGGCCGCCATGCGTTTGCCATACTCGGTAAAAGGCGCTTCAAAGCGGATATTGAGCAGCTGAGCCAGTATTTTACGTCGATGCTCAGCCAGTTGCGCGAAAAAATAGCCCAACTCTTTGACCTTGCTGGCCAGCTCAAGCGAGAAGAGGCTTTTGACGACGATGCGCAAGGTCAGCTCCTGCATCGCCTGCGAGATATCAACTTCATCGCCTTCATGCCACTCCGCCAGCAAGTCTTGAGAGAAGCGTACCATATCTTCGGCGTAGCTCTCCACGCGCTTACGATGAAAGGCGGGCTGCACCATACGACGTTGCTGACGGTGCGTCTCTCCCTCAATCGTGAGTAATCCTTCGCCGAGCACTTCTTTCAGATCGCCCCTGGTCTGTACGGAGGAGAAGTTGCGCGGATTCTCGGTCAGGATATAACGGATATGCTCTGGATTGGAGACCAGGATGCTGGGTCGCCAGCCAACGTAGATCGTGACCATATCGCCATAGGTGTACTGCAAATGCTGCAAATAGGCGGTCTGGTTTTGCCGGAATTGCAGGATATTGCCAAAGAAGGGCTGAGGTTTAGGCCCCGGTGGCAGCGTTGTGTGATTTTTCTTAGCCATGCTATTTCTATTCCGTTCTTCGCCGAAGCGAGCTTGCTAGCAACCACACGAGACAGTGCTAGCTTTTTTTGTTGAGCAACTGCGCGGGTAGCCCATGTTCTAACAGTTCCAGCACCTGATCTGCCATCGCATCCGGCCCTGGCTCATCGTGCTCAAACCACCAGAAAATGCCCTGAGTAATCATGCCAGAGATAAAGCGAGCCAGCAGGGGAAGATTAAGCTCATCCTGACGCTCTACCGGGACCGCTTCAAGCGCCTGCGTCAGCCCCTCAATCAATCCCGCCTGAGCGCGCATCACGCCGGTAAGCTGTCCGCCATCCCTGCCAGTGAGCGCAATAATAAAGAGATCGCGTTGCGCATGTGCATGCAGAAAGATAGCGCGAATAACCGAAGCGAGCCGCTGTTCCTGAGGAATCTGCACCAGCGCCGCAGCAATCTGCTTGCGCATCTCACAAAATCCCTCTTCCAGCAACATCGAAAAAATCTCATCCTTATCGCGAAAATGCAGATAAAAGGTTCCGACCCCCACATCCGCGTTCTCCGTGATCTCGGCTATGCTCGCATCGTGATACCCACGCCGGGCAAAAACCTGGCGAGCCGCCTTCAGCAGATCCGCTCGTGTGCGTGCCCTCTTCCTGCTCCCCCGATGCCGCTCATCCTGTCCCTCAATTTGTGAATTAGTCTTCATAGTTGAATGATACTTCATTTTTGAACGGAAATCAAGCAGGCCCTGCCTCATTAACTGCTTTATAGGATTGGTCCTTCTGTCGATAAAGATCAATAGGAAAGAATAGTTGTATCTACTATCTACGTCATGACGCCGGGATGTTTGTAGCGAATGGAGGGTATTGTGAAACGGCTCCTGTCGGTGATGTCCGTATTTCTCTTAATAATTGCTGCTGTTGCTATCTTCTCTCCTCGAAATAACTCTACTATACCTTCGCAGGTAGCTAATGCTGCAATTGTTGCTCACACCTATCGATACTATACGCTGAAAGGCCCCGAAGGCTTTGTGCTGGCACGAGCCTCTAAGGGAGCGCAAGAGCAGCCGTTGGGTACGCCGCAGCCTCTTATCCCTCTGGGCGATGGCTTCGGTCAGTACGAGACGGACAGTATCGGGTCGATCCAGCTTTCGCCTGATGGGCAATATCTTGCCATCGATGGCGTGCGCGAAGCTGGCGAGCAGGTCTGGATCTACGATATGCAGAGGATGACTGTCGCGCTGCAGCCGCCAGCTGTGGTGGGCAATTTCCTGCACTGGTTGCCCGGCGGCCATTCGTTTCTGTACCGTCCTATGTTTCCAATGGGACCGGATGCTCCAATGGATAGCAATGGCTGGAACCCTGGCCTGTGGATTGTCGATGCCGCGACAGGCGCTCATAAGAATCTCGATATTGGTGCGCCCTCTGCTGATCTAATCGATGCTGCTGCATCGCCAGACGGCTCCCGTATCATCTATTCGACGACTCCTGGGTTGGGAATGGGCAGCGATACTTTTTTGATGCTGAGCGACGGCAGTAACCGCGCGCATCTCTTTAGCACTGCCGCCAATGTCCAGTCCATCGCGGGTCTGTTTGCCTGGTCGCCCGATGGCACGCGCATTGCCTATGAGCGCCTTTCGGATAGTTCAGTGCCATTCCTGCCTGCGGGCCTATGGGTGATGGATAGCCAGGGGGGGCATCAACAGCGATTGACCGATGTCGATGGCGGTCATGGCTATGGGCCGGTCTGGTCGCCCGATGGTCGCAAAATCGCTTTTGTCGCTCGGACCAATGTGAGCGATCAGCGAGCAGATGTGCAGGCCCAGGCGTTACAATCCGCTATCGGTGTCGTTGATATCGCCAGTACTCGCTCCTGGCTGGTTGACTCATCGGCCCAAACAGGAGCACAGCTGAGCGTCGATCCAATCTGGACGAGCGATAGCGCCAGCGTCACCTTTACGGCCATGAATCCTGCGAATCTTGTTGTGGGTGGTACGCCGCGCTACTGGTCTACCAGTATTGTCGGGGTCCAGAATAGCTCGCAACCCATACCCCTGACGCCTACGATTGCCCATGTTGTTGCAGAAGGATAGTGCGTACAGTACCTCTATGAAAGAAGATATATCATCATGAAAGCAAAACGGCGGCTGTACCTTTCCTTGATCGTGGTGTTGCTCAGTATGCCGGTGATTGTCGCCTGCTGTTATTGGGGGCTGACCGGACAACGTTCGCCTTCGAATGCTGCTCTGAGTCGCTTCGTAGCTGGAGCGTCGGCACCCTTCTTGCATCGTCCTTACTATGGGTCGCAGTCGGTTTTGTCGCGTACAGTCTCGTTTGTCGATCACGATAAGCCCTGGTACGTACCCGATGGCCTGTTTGTGCGCTTTGATGGTCAGAAGTGGAGCGGCGACTCTATTGTCAATTGTGCTCGTGGCGTCAGCTGTTACGATGGTCATAATGGCTACGACCTCAATTTGTGGTTTGAGCCTGTATTAAGCGCGGCAGCCGGGATTGTGACGCGCGCTGGCTGGTACAATCCCCTCGATCATAATAGTTCGTTTGGCCTGTGGGTTGCTATCGATCATGGTAATGGCTTCACTACAGCCTATGGGCATCTGAGCGCCATTACTGTAGCGGTGGGCGATCATGTCGGTGTGCAGTGGCAGATCGGCACCAGCGGCACTACCGGCGCGTCAACGGGGCCGCATCTGCATATGTCAACATATTATCTTCCCTATTGGCAGGCCACCGATCCATTTGGCTGGCGTGGCAATTATCCTGACCCGAATGTGGTGCCTGATAGATACCTCTGGGTGAATCGGCCTGGTACAGCCTATACTGTACCGCAGTTGAGCGCCTATAGAAATGCCGTCTATCCGGGCGCGATCCTGGTAGATGATGGAGGAGCAGGCTGGAGTAGTACGGGAACGTGGTATAGAGCGGCCACAAGAACCGGCATAAATGGATTTTTGCACTGGACGCCAAGCACAAGTAATGTCGTCACTGCCAGCGCGACCTGGCATCCAAACATTCCAGCGAACGGCTATTATGAAGTGGGCGTCTTCGTTGATGATAGCTACGCCTCTAGCAGCTGGGCCACGTTTACGGTCTATAGCGCGGACCCGAACCACCCTGGAGTGGAACTGCACCATAACGTCTATGTGGATCAGTCCCATATCGGTCTGTTCCAGAGTCCGTTTGGCACCGTCAATACTGGCCCTCAGTGGATCAGTATCGGCACCTACTACTTTAGAAAATCGATGAATGGTCGAGTGTTCCTGAGCAATGCTACAGGTG
>DASTZT010000600.1:0-3184 GCA_035764225.1 Ktedonobacteraceae bacterium | reverse complement strand
CTGCGCTTTGGCATCAAAGGCGCGACAGTGGCCGTCGGGAGAAATAATGCCCCCTTCCTGATAGAAGGCTCCCATCTTCTGCGGTATCGTGATGGAGACTCCGCCAGCCAGCGCCATATCGCACTCACCATTGAGCAGGCTCTGGCAGGCCAGGTGAACCGCGACAAGAGAGGTCGAACAGGCAGTCTGGACTGTTAGACTGGGGCCTTTTAAGTTAAGCTTGTACGATAGACGTGTGCTGAGAAAATCTTTTTCGTTGCTGATCGTGATCTGGAAAGGATTCACCAGCCGCAGGCGCTCACGATTGGCGTACAGGTTGGATAAGACATAGCTATTCATGCTGCTGCCAGCATAGACGCCGATACGCTTTTGGTACGTCTCAGGGTCGTATCCGGCATGTTCCAGGCTCTCCCAGGCGCACTCCAGGAAAACACGTTGTTGGGGATCGATAATTTCAGCCTCGCGCGGCGTATAGTTGAAAAAAGAAGCATCAAACAGCTCAACATCATCTAGTATAGCGCGAGATTTCATATAGCCATAAGAATTTATCGTAGCCTGGTCTATGCCTGAAGCAAGCAGTTCGGCATCAGTGAAAGACGAGATTGATTCTACGCCATTGCACAGATTGCGCCAGAATTCTTCAAGGGTTCGGGCACCAGGGAAACGTCCGGCCATGCCGATAATGGCGACAGCGTCAAGGGCAGTGGAGGTATCCATATTATTCATCGTGTCTTACCTCCAGAGCTTCACCGGAGCCGAGCTGTTGTCTGATCTGCCTCTGCCGTCTCAGTGCCATTCTGCGCGTTGCTGCGTGCTCTTGACTGTGTTGGAAAGAGCTTTCCGCGTGTTGATCCTGTTGTTGGATGTATGCTGCCTGCGCACTGATAGTCGTGTGCTGGAATAAATCAAGCATGGATAACTTGCGCTGGAAAGCGGTTTGTAGTTTGTGCTGGAGCAGAGGTAGAAGGAGAGAATGGCCGCCCAGATCGAAGAAATTGTCGTAAATGCCAACCTTCTCTCTATGCAACACCTCCTGCCAGAGAACTGCTATGGTTTGCTCTGTATCAGTTTGGGGTGCTGTGTATGCTGCGCTCAGTGTCAGCGACTGCTCTTCGGGAGTCGGCAACTTGTTACGGTCTACTTTGCCATTCAGGGTGAGTGGTAACGCCTCTAGTATGACGAAGGCTGATGGGATCATATAGTCGGGAAGCTTCTCCTTCAAGAAACTGCGTAAACTGCTTGTCGAAAGCTCGTGCTGGGCTTGCGTGACCAGATAAGCTACGAGACGTTTGTCGCCTGGCACGTCTTCTCGGATAATGGCCACAGCCTCCAGAACCTGGGCATGCTGGCGTAAGAACGCTTCAACCTCTCCAAGCTCGATGCGATAGCCGCGTAATTTCACCTGGTAATCGCTACGGCCCAGATATTCGATAGTGCCATCGCTGAGGTAGCGGGCCAGATCTCCCGTTTTATACAGGCGCGATCCGGGTTCGGACGTGGTAGATCCTTGCTTGAAATTCCGATCAACAACGCCACTCTCGTGTCTAGCTTCGCTCAGTTGATCGGCAATGAGGGTTCCTACAAATGGATGTGGTATGAAACGCTGTGCCGTCAGCTCTGGCCGATTAAGATAGCCGCGTGCAAGCCCATCGCCGCCGATATAGAGTTCACCTGGGATACCAACAGGGACTGGCTGTAACGCCTGATCCAGCAGGTATATCTGTTTGTTCGCAAGAGGGCGACCAATGGGAGGAGGGCCATCACTGGCTTGCGCTAACAATGCATAGGTAGAGTAGGTCGTATCCTCAGAAGGCCCGTAGAGGTTGAAGATCCGCTGGACAGTGTCATAAGAGTACGCTTGCTCGACAAGCGCCGATGGTATTGGCTCACCTGCCAGATTGATAGTGCGGACCGAATGAGGCAGGCGTTCTACACGGAGCAACTCTGTCAGCGCAGATGGCACAGTATTGATAAGCGTGATAGTGTTAGCTGCTGGTAACGTCGGTATATGTAACACGTTCTCGGCCAGAATGACCGTACCGCCGCGACTCAATGGGACGAATAACTCAAAGACCGAGAGATCAAAGCAGATCGAGGTTGAAGCCAGCACGCCGCGCAGATCCTCAGACATGTAGAGCGTTTTCGACCAGTTCAGCAGCAAGACAGCATTGCGATGCTCAATCGCTACTCCCTTTGGTTGACCGGTAGAGCCGGAGGTATAGATTACGTAGGCCAGGTTATCTGCCATCGCAGTCGGCTCTGGATTGCTCGCCGGCTCCTCAGCGATTACCGTTTCGATTGTATCCAGGCAAAGCACATGCGCAGTATGCGCTGGTAGTTGCCCTGAAATCGCCTGCTGTGTTAAAAGGATAGAGACCTGAGCATCAGCGAGCATAAAAGAGAGCCGTTCAGGTGGGTAAGACGGATCGAGTGGCACATAGGCCCCGCCAGCTTTGAAAATAGCCAGCAACCCCACAATCATCTCTGGAGAACGCTGCATACATATGCCGATGCGCATTTCAGGTTTCACTCCCAACTTCCGCAAAAAGTGTGCCAGTTGATTGGCCTGGGCATTCAACTGACCGTAGCTCAGGCTCGTTGAGCCGAAAATTACCGCCTCTGCTGCAGGTATACGCTCAGCTTGCGCCTCAAATAGTTCGTGAATGCAGCCATTTTGTTGTGGGTACTGTGTCTCATTCCAGGTGAAGAGTACCTGCTGCCGTTCTTCGTTGGTAAGAAGCGGCAAATCGGAGACAGGTTGTTCGGGATGAGCCACGATTCCTGAAAGCAGAACTTGAAA
Source organism: Ktedonobacteraceae bacterium (assembly GCA_035764225.1). Lineage (GTDB taxonomy): Bacteria > Chloroflexota > Ktedonobacteria > Ktedonobacterales > Ktedonobacteraceae > DASRHT01. Next base: position 384 of record DASTZT010000600.1, on the reverse strand, counting down.
GTGTTGTTGCATTCGCTCAATAGTGGCAGGATAAAACAGGTGTGTATTATAGGTAAATGTGGCGGTGAGCCCGCGTTCAGTATCAGCCATCATTAAGGTCAGGTCGAACATTGCCGTTGTGCTTTTTGTCGGCAGCCAGCGAGAAGAGAGGTCGGTGAGTTTCAGGTCTGTTCTGGGGGCGTTGTGCAGGACAAACATTACCTGGAACAGTGGCGAATAGCTCAAGCTGCGCGTTGGTACCAGTTCTTCCACGAGCTTTTCGAAAGGCAGGTCTTGATGTATATAAGCTCCCAGCGTTACCTCGCGCACACGCAGGAGCAGGTCCCGAAAGCACGGGTTATCGGAGAGGTCAATGGGCAGCACCAGCGTGTTGACAAAGAAGCC
>DASTZT010000599.1:0-4372 GCA_035764225.1 Ktedonobacteraceae bacterium | reverse complement strand
AGCGCCTGGCTGAGATCCCTTTGCTCACTAAGGCCGAACAGACACAGATCCTTGTAGACTGGAACCGGACCGAGAGAATTCTTCCCCAGGTTTACTATCTACATCAGATTTTTCAGCGACAGGCCCATCTTACACCTACAGCCATCGCCCTCGAAACGCCGCTCACCAGCCTGACGTATCAAGAGGTCGAGAGCAAGGCCAATCAGTTGGCTCACGCGCTCTGCCGTCAGCATGTACCTGTCGGGGGACGCGTTGGGGTTTGTATGAAAAGTGTGCCAGAAGCGATCATTGGCTTGCTGGCGATTCTCAAAGCCGGAGGGGTGTACGTCCCGCTGGACCCTCGTTACCCCCAGGAACGCCTGGCATTCATGATCGAAGACGCCCACCTCTCTCTCCTGCTGACGCAACAAAAAATCCGTCATTGCCTCCCAGCATTGCCGCATCTGCCCGTGCTCTCTCTGGAAAACAACTGGTTCAAGGCAACCGAAGAAGCAGGTGAGCCGCCAGCACGAGAAGTCACCCCCCAGATGCTGGCCTATCTGATCTATACTTCCGGGTCAACCGGGCGACCAAAGGGGGTCCAGGTCTCCCATCAGGGCCTGCAGAATTTGATTGAAGTGCAACAGCGCCATTTTGAGTTAAAGCCAGAAGACCGCATCCTCCAATTCTCCTCGCTGAGCTTTGACGCCTCCATCTGGGAGATCTGTATGTCCATCTGCACCGGAGCCACGTTATGTCTGGGCGATGAAGAGACGATCCTGGCTGGTCCGGTCCTCGAAGCCGCGTTGAGGGCCATGGAGATTACGGTGGTCACGCTTCCTCCCTCGCTGCTCGCCTCGCTTTCTCCCGTAGACCTTCCCCAACTGCGCACCATCATTGTGGCGGGAGAAGCCTGCCCTGCTGAACTGGTCGCCCAGTGGGCTGCTGGTCGGCGCTTTTTCAACGCCTATGGCCCCACCGAGGCCACCGTTTGCGCTACCCTTCAGCAATGCGTTGATGGCACGCGCAAGCCTGCCATTGGTCGTCCGATTGACAATACCCAGGTGTACATCCTCGATCCTGGCCTGCATCCTGTTCCCATTGGCGTTGCAGGCGAGCTGTATATCGGGGGAGTCGGGCTGGCCTCTGGCTATTGGCACCAGCCAGGACTCACCGCCGAGCGTTTTTTACCCCACCCCTTTAGCGAGCAGGAGGGAGCACGCCTCTACCGGACCGGGGATCGTGGTCGGTATAAAGCGGATGGCACGATGGAATTTCTGGGAAGGATTGATGAGCAGGTGAAGATTCGCGGACATCGCATCGAGCCAGGAGAGGTTGAAGCCGTCCTCGCGCTACATCCCGCCGTCCAGGAGTGTGCCGTGGTCGTCAAGCAGAACGCAGCCGGTGAGCAGCAGCTGGTCGCCTTTGTGGTTACCCATGAGCATGCCGCCTTTTCTCGGAAGGAACTCCATGCGCACGTACAAGGCCGACTCCCTGACTATATGCTCCCGGCTCGTATCGTGCCAGTAGAACATATGCCTTTAACCCCCAATGGCAAGATTGACCGAAAAGGCTTAGCTAGCTTAGCGATAGTTCATCAGCCAACAGAAACGAGCCAGGAGGTCTATCTCACCAACACGGAACGCTCTATATCGGCCATCTGGAAAGAGTGTCTGCATCTTGAAGAGGTGGGACTGCACGAGAATTTCTTTGAGTTAGGGGGACACTCATTGCTTGTTGTCCAGGTTATCCAAAGAACACAGGAGCAATTTCAACGTGAGGTTGCGCTGACTGATCTATTTGAGTATCCCACAGTAAATTCATTCGCGAACTATCTGGACGAGACCAGCCAGCCTGCCAATCTCGTCCAGGCATCAGCAAGCGTCCTGCCAACAAAATTAGAAGAAGATTTAAAATCTGGCAAAAATAGACTAAAAAACAGAAGAATGTTACAAGAGAAAGGGTAAAGTAATGGGATATGGAGAGCAAAATGGGCTTGAGATCGCCATTATTGGCCTCGCGGGGCGTTTCCCTGGCGCTAAAAATATTGAAGAATTCTGGCACAATTTGCGCGCCGGAGTTGAAACAATCTCATTATTTTCAACCGAAGAGCTTTTATCCGCTGGCGTAGACCAGACCGAGCTTGAGGACCCTTCCTATGTAAAGAGGGGAGGCGTGATCGAGGACATCGAGCTATTTGATGCAGCTTTTTTTGGTTATAGTCCACGCGAAGCCGAACTGCTTGATCCTCAACAACGCCTCTTTTTAGAATGCGCAGAAGAAGCGCTGGAAAACGCGGGGTATGATGCTCGTCATTGTAATACTGCGATTGGCGTCTATGCAGGCACGGGTCTGAATACCTACTTTCTCCGTAATCTGTATCCCTGGCAAGATTGGTCAAACATCAATGAAATCTACCAGGCCGTCACCACCAATGACAAAGATTTTCTCGCCAGTCGGGTGGCCTATAAACTTAATCTTCGAGGACCTGCGCTTGTGATCCAGACTGCTTGCTCGACCTCACTTGTGGCAGTTCATATGGCAGTTCAGGGACTACTTAGCGGCGAATGCAGTATGGCTCTGGCCGGAGGCGTGACCATCCGCGTCCCCCACAAAGCAGGCTACCGCTACCGGGAAGGAAATATCCTGGCACCAGATGGACACTGTCGGGCCTTTGATGCTGAGGCGCAGGGGACCGTTGCGAGCAACGGCGTTGGCGTGGTCGTGCTCAAAAGGCTTGAGGATGCGCTGACCGAGCGTGATCATATCTATGCAGTAATCAAAGGATCTGCAATCAACAATGATGGCGCGGCGAAAGTTGGTTATACAGCTCCCGGTGTGCGAGGGCAGGCGCAAGTCATTCGAGCTGCGCAGCTAGTGGCCGGGGTAAATGCTGAGAGAATCGGTTATATCGAGACACATGGTACAGGGACAGCATTGGGCGATCCCATAGAAATAGCCGCTCTCACAGAAGTTTTCCGTGCTCAAACCGAGCAGAAACATTTTTGCGCTCTCGGCTCTGTGAAAACAAATATAGGACACACCGATGCTGCGGCAGGTGTTGCTGGCTTGATCAAAACCATTTATTCCCTGCAAGAACATGTCCTGCTTCCTTCTCTTCATTTTCAGACGCCTAATCCGGCTCTCCACCTGGAAAAAAGCCCCTTCTACGTCAATGATACCCTGCGCGCATGGCAAACAGACGGTCAGGCCAGGTGCGCGGGCGTCAGCTCTTTTGGTATCGGCGGAACAAACGCGCACGTCATTCTAGAGGAACGACCAGAGCCAGAAGATACTCCCCGCATGTTACGCCCCTATCAACTGCTGGTGCTCTCTGCCAGAACCGAACAGGCGCTCGGTCAGGCCAGCAGCAAACTCGCCACTCATCTTCGCCAGCATCCTGAGCTTGAACTTGCCGACGTTGCCTACACGCTCCAGACGGGCCGCCCTCTTTTCCCGCACCGTCAGGCTCTCGTCTGCCGGAACACAGAGGACGCTGCGCTAGCCCTGGAAACAGGCGATGCATCTCAAGTAATGTCAGCGGTTAAGGAAGGTACTGAAGAACCCGTGGCCCTGCTCTTCCCTGGTCAGGGGGCGCAGTACGTCGATATGGGCCGAGACCTTTATCGATCTGAGCCTGTTTTTCGTGCTGAGCTTGATCATTGTGCGGAACTGCTTACTCCCTATCTGGGTAACGACCTGCGAGAAACCCTCTACCCGGAAGTCGCAGAGAAGCGTGCTGAAGCCGCAGAGTGCTTGAAACAGACCAGGTTAACTCAACCAGTCCTCTTCGCCTTAGAATATGCTCTGGCCCGACAATGGCTGGCCTGGGGAATACGTCCTGTGGCGATGATCGGGCATAGCGTTGGAGAATATGTCGCGGCCTGCCTGGCAGGTGTCTTTTCTCTAGAGGACGCGCTGCGCCTTGTCGCTGCACGAGGGTGTCTAATGCAGCAATTACCCACCGGAGCAATGCTGGCCCTTGCTCTTCCTGAACAAGAGGTACAGACACTCCTGACGGGCCAGCTCTGCCTTGCGACGGTCAACGCCCATACCCAATGCGTGGTATCGGGACCAACAGAAGAAATCGCAGCGCTGGCCCGGCAACTCCAGGCGCGCGGGATCGACTGCCAGCGTCTCCATACCTCGCATGCGTTCCATTCGGCAATGGTCGAACCAATCCTGAGCGATTTCACCAAACTGGTTGAGTCCACGCCCCTTTCCCCACCACAAATTCCCTATATTTCAAACCTTACTGGCACATGGATTACCCATGAACAGGCGACCGATCCCCTCTACTGGAGCCAGCATATGCGCCAACCGGTGCAGTTTGCCAGTGGTATTTCAGAGATCCTCCGCGAACCGGCTATGATCTTGCTTGAAGTTGGCCCCG
>DASTZT010000598.1:0-6265 GCA_035764225.1 Ktedonobacteraceae bacterium | reverse complement strand
GTATCGATGATATCGACGCCGCGCTGGAGTCCATCGGTCGGACCCATCGCCACGCAGCGCACCCAGTTATTGCCCAGGTGCTGCTCTACCTCAAGGGCGAGATCCTGGTCCGCCCCAGAGGGCCGCGTGAGCAGCTTGTTATATATTTCGGGAAGCTGGTCTGCTGGAAACTCAGCGTCTACAACGGCTCCCAACACCTGCACGACTTTCCCTTTCGTGCCTGTTTTTGCTACTGCCATATCTATCTCCATTATAGGGAAAAGCTGGTAACTGCCCTACAGTTGTTATAACGCTTCAGCGCCAGAGACCACTTCGAGGATCTCGGTCGTGATGGCGGCCTGGCGAGCTTTGTTATAGGTCAAAGTGAGATCTTGAATAAGTTCGTTCGCACTATCGGTTGCATTTTTCATGGCTACCATACTGGCGGATTGTTCGCTCGCAACTGCTTCGAGCATGGCCTGGTAGACTACTACGTCTACATAGCGAGGGAGCAGCGCCTGGAAAATCGCCTGTGGGTCAGGCTCATAGATATATTCTATCGTTTCCCGTTTGCCGTCCTGCTCAACGGGCGGTTGCACCGGCAGAAGCTGCACCGCAATCGGCTGTTGCGTCATCGTATTGATAAATTTGGCATAGATCACATACACGATATCGACCTCCCCTTTCAGGAATGCATCCACAGCGACCTGCGCGATAGCGGTCGCATCGTGTATTGAAGGTCTATCGCCATAATTGATGAACTCGGCAAGCATTTGTTGTCTGGTGCGCAGAATAAAATCACGCCCTTTACGACCAACGGCGATGAAATGGACATCGGGACGTTGGCCCTGTTCCGCCAGCCTGTTTTGTTGCTCCAGGGCAGTGGTGGCGGCTCTGCGGTTGATATTGCTGGGGAGCGCGCCACAGAAGCCGCGATCAGGCGTAATCAGCACGATGCCAATATTCCGCACTGGTCGCTCCTTCATCAGATCCACTCCCGCGCCAATATCGACTCCACTGGCAAGCGCCAGGCGCGAAACCAGCTCGCGCAGTTGGTCTGCATAGGGGCGGGCTTGTTGGACCCGCTCCTGTGCTCTGCGCATCTTGCTGCTGGCCACCATCTGCTTGGCCTTCGTGATTTGAGCGATATTCTTGACTGAGCGTATGCGCCGCCGAATCTCTCTGGTTGATGGCATCTTGCTGCCTCCTAACGAGCTGGGACTGGCTGTTCAGACTTGCGCGGCGCTGCCGTTTTCTGGAACTCCACAATGGCATCCCGCAGTTGCTGGATCAGCTCGTCAGACATCTTATCGCGCGCCTTGACGGATTTCTCGATGATCGTGGCTCCGATCTCCGGGTGGTTCGCATCCATATAGCGGTAGAATGCAGCTTCCCAGGCGGCGACCAGATCCAGCGGGACTTCATCCAGATAGCCGTTAGTGGCGGCGAAGATCAGCATGACCTGCTTTTCAACCGGAACCGGCTGATACTGTGGCTGCTTCAGGATTTCTTGCACGCGGCGTCCACGCTCAATTCGGTTCTGCGTGGCCTTGTCCAGGTCTGAGGAGAACTGCGCGAATGCAGCGAGTTCGCGGAACTGGGCGAGGTCCAGACGCAACGAGCCTGCCACCTGACGCATGGCGCGTGTCTGCGCGCTACCACCCACGCGAGAGACCGAGAGGCCGGTATTGACGGCGGGACGCTGGCCCGCGTTAAACAGGTCGGCTTCAAGGAAAATCTGCCCATCGGTGATGGAGATGACATTGGTCGGGATGTAAGCCGAGATGTCATTGGCCTTCGTCTCAATGATCGGCAGTGCTGTTAATGAGCCACCGCCGTAATCATCGTTCAGGCGGGCGGCGCGTTCCAGCAAGCGCGAGTGCAGGTAGAAAACGTCACCTGGGTACGCCTCTCGTCCGGGCGGGCGGCGAATAATCAACGAAATGTTGCGGTATGCTTCCGCGTGCTTGGTCAGGTCGTCGTAAATAATCAAGGCGTCGCGACCCGATTCCATGAACTCCTCGCCCATAGCGCAGCCCGCGTAGGGGGCGAGATACTTCAAGGGGGCCGGGTCAGAGGCGCTTGCCACCACGATGATCGTATGCTCCATCGCGCCGTGCTGCTCTAGAATGGCCTGCGTGCGGGCGACGGATGAGTTTTTCTGACCGATAGCGACGTAGATACAGAGCAGGTTTTTGCCCTTCTGGTTGATGATGGTATCGATAGCGATAGCCGTCTTACCTGTCTGGCGGTCGCCGATGATCAGCTCGCGCTGTCCACGCCCAATGGGGATCATGCTATCGATGGCTTTTAGGCCGGTCTGTACCGGGGTGTTCACCGATTCACGCGTAATGACGCCAGGGGCGACGCGTTCGATGGGACGGAACTTATTGGTATTGATCGGCCCACGATCATCGATTGGCTCTCCCAGAGGGTTAACCACGCGCCCAAGCAGCTCATCACCAACGGGTACCTGTATGATACGTCCTGTTGTTCGTACTTCATCGTCTTCACGAATATGGGTGTATTCGCCCAGAATTGGGCAACTGACCGTCTCCTCTTCAAGGTTGAAGGCCAGACCGTACATGCCTGTACGAGGGAATTCTACCAGCTCAAGATATTTCACATCTTGCAGGCCATAGACACGCGCAATACCGTCCTGTACTGCGATCACAGTCCCGACGCTTGCCGTTGAGGTTTTTTCGCCCTCAAAACCTGCGATGTTTTTCTCTATGATGGCACTGATCTCATCAGCCCACGATGCCATCGTTTTTCCTCCTAGTGATTCCTGGTGCTTCGTTTACTTTTTCTTTTTCGTGAGCATCCCGCCCTTGACGGGATGTTGGCGTATTCGCCTGTTTTGTCTGCTATACCTGTGCCTGGGATGGATAGGTTGGTTGAGAGATGCTCGTCTCGGCGGTGTCTCTATGGTTGTCGTATATCTTGACCAGTTCCTCTGTAGAGGCGTCGCCTCTGGCTGCTGACACGCCTGCCAGCAATTGCTGTTGCAGGGCGGCCAGACGATAACGTACACTGCCATCGATCACCTGATCTCCCACACGAGCCACGATCCCACCCAGGATACTCGGATCAATCCGAGTACGCATAATGATAGTTTTGCCTGTTCTCTGTTCTAACGCTTGCTTCACAAGATTAAGCTGGGCGTCATCTAGAGGTGCTGCCGTCGTGACTTCTGCTATCGCCTCGTTTCGATAATCCAGCACCAGCTTTTCAAGCTCGGCTGCAATATTGGGCATAATGTCAACCAGCTCACGCTGGACGACCAGCAGAGCCAGATTGAGCGACATAGGCAAGACTTTAGCAGCTAGTGCCTGGCGTAATGCTGTCTCTTTGCGCTTTGCCGAAATTTTGGGTTCGCGTAGGAGATAAGCAAGCTTGCGGTGCGCAAATAGCGTCGCTATCTCTTTGACCTCCTCAAGCGAGCGATCAATCGTATTCTGCTTTTGTGCAAGATCGAAGATGGCTCCGGCGTAGCGGCGTGCTATCGCTCCCTTTAGCATTAGTTATTCCTCGCCTGGTCACTAGAATTGACAAACTCTTCCACCAGACGGCGGTTGTCCTTTGTATTAACGGACCGATTAATAACCTTACCGGCGGCATCGATTGAAAGGTTGACCACCAGGCGGCTCAGTTCTGAGCGAGCGCGGCTGGCCTCTTGCTGGATGCGAGCGATCTGCTGCTGGCTGATCTGCTCGGCACGAGCGCGGGCCTCCTCTTCAATCTGTTGTCCTACCTGTCGAGCGGCCTTTTCTGAGCGTTCTATAGTTTCCTGAGCCTGAATGCGGGCATCGGCAAGCACTTTTTCGGCGCGAGCCGTAGCGTCCGCGAGGTCGCGTTTGGCCTGTTCAGCGTTCTCAATGCCTTCGCGAATCACAGCCTGTCGTCTGTCGAGCGTTTTGATCACGGCAGGGAAACCCCATTTCCAGAGGAGCCAGAAGACGATACCAAAGCTGATAAGTTGCGAGAGGAAGGCAAAAGTGTTAATACCGAGGCCGCTAAATAACGCGCCAACGCCACTATCTGCCAGGATAAATGTATGCACCACTGCGTGCCTCCTTTCGTCAGAAGTAGTACAATTTGCTCTATCTTATATGCGCCGTATGGAGACGCGTGCCGGATGTTGCTGTGGCCGGGAAACGTCCACGTTAATCCCGTTGCTCTGCGTAACATCAGCGTTCGCGTCTCTACAGCAAAATCTGAGCAAATACTACCCGAGGAACTGGATGAGGAAAGCAATCAACAGTGCGTAGATAGCGATAGCTTCAGCAAACACCAGGCCGATGAACATGTTGGTACGGATCAACGGTTCGGCTTCCGGGTTGCGGCCAATGGCGTTAAATGCCTGACCAGCGGCGATACCGATACCAATACCTGGGCCAACGGCTCCCAGACCAATTGCCAGAGCTACTGCGAGTGGTGCGATGTTCATGAGAAAATCCTCCTTAAGGACGAAGCTGTTGTTTTGATTTGATTAATATTATGCAATCGCAGCTAAAACCTGCGAGTAGCAATCTTGTGAACGACGATCCAATGCTGCGGTTACTGTGCTGCTGTTGCCTGTTTCTCCCTTTGCTGCCCATGTGCTTCATGAGCCTGATGTTCGCTGTGTTCAGCGGCAGCATGTTCGTGGCTGGTGGTTGCGATCTCCATGAAGACCAGGGTAAGGAGCGCGAAAACAAGCGCCTGCACAAAAGCGACAAACAACTCAAACGGAATAAAGATGATGTCCGAGACGAACGGCAGCAGGAAGGCGAATACTGCCAACAACGCGCTGCCTGCGAAGATATTGCCAAAGAGACGGAAGGAGAACGAGATAATGCGGGCCAGCTCACTCACGATCTCAATCAGACCGGCAAAGAACTGAATCACGCCCGCCGCGCCGCCTCCGAATAACGCCTTGAAATTGAAGTATTTGCTCAGGTGTTCCTTTGGTCCTAGTGCATAGAAACCAAAGATCTGGGTCACGACCACCGAGACAATCGCCATTGCTATCGTCAAATTGAGATCGGTGGTAGCTGGACGAACCCAGGAAACGAGCAGGTTTGAAGCCTGACCGAAGAGAAAATTGATGCCCAGGATATTGTATACCCCGGCGTTGCCTATTTTCGCCAGTTCGGCGGTCTTAACTGCCCCTATTGTATCGACGCCTGGGAAAATGTCGAGCAAGTTGCAGGCGAAGATAAAGATAAAGAAGGTCGCAACCAGCGGGAAAAACTTTTTCCCTTTTTCTTTACCTGATACACCTTCAACCAGTCCCAGGAGCAGCTCAACTGCCCATTCAACGAGATTCTGCATACCAGTGGGGAGCAAGTCGCGTCGGCGGGTGCCAAAGTAAAACACCAATACCAGGATGATAATGGTAAGCCAGGTGCAGATCAGCGTATTGGTAATACCACTCCCATCTGCAAAAAGTGGAATCACCACATCAGGTGCGAGTCGTATTTCAGGAAGTTTCCAGAGCACTCGGCATCCTCCCTAATTTGCCGAACTCTGCCCGGTCTGGTACGTTCTTAATGGTTTCCGTCTATCATCCTAGCACACTCTTAAATAAACGGTAGGCTCCATATATTCCCGTTATCAGGCCAAGCAGCAGCCCGAAAAGTAAAAACAAATATCCGGTATGAAAATGGCCATCAAGGTAACTTCCTACAATGGCTCCTATGGCGATGGGGATGGCTAGTGTAAAGCCCATTCCGCCCAAAGCCGCCAGGGATCCCAAAACAGAGGGTGGTGGCTTCTGGTTCATCCGATTAATCCCATCTGTCTTCTCTCATAATTATACCTGTCGGATTATAGCACATGGAACGAAATTATTGCAACAGTAGATATAGCATGGCTTTACACATGTATTTGTTGTCTGGATGACTGTGTTTTTTGTGCTGGCGGGATCGTGTCCTCTCCTCCGGTTTGCACCTTGATTGCGCCGGAAATGGTCAGGCCCAGCGTGCTCAAACAGGTCATGCCTGAGGCGGTCATCAGGAGAGCTGCCCAGGGGTGCGAGAAGAAAAACATGGCAGTAACGACATGCGGATCAAGGTGCAAGAGACCGGAAAAAACCAGAAGCCCGATGGCCTCATTACTGCCTACCTGCCCAGGAGGTGTCGGCAGGATGTAGAACATATTGTAGACGGTATAGCCAAAAATGGCGGTGCCAAAGGCTATCTGGTAGCCAATAGTCCAGAAGGCTAGCATAGCGAAGAGGCCATCAAAGATTACAGCGATGATGGTGAGCAATACAGCGGGAATAAAGATGGCAGGTTGGCTG
>DASTZT010000597.1:0-4146 GCA_035764225.1 Ktedonobacteraceae bacterium | reverse complement strand
AAGCAGCTCTAGTCGTATGTGAGGAGCACCATGAAAACACTCCTTATTATAGCTCCAGAGGTGCAGCACGCAGAGCGTGCTGAGCAATATCGCCGCGAGGCGGCTGACGAAAGCCCGCGCCACTCGCTCTTGGAAGATATGCTGAGCGCAGATGTCATGGACGGTGCCTATCTTAAAGGATTATCCGGATATTCCCGTATGCTGCGCAAACTCTTCCCTGCTCCCGTCGTTCAGGCGCTACAGGCATATCGATTGCGACGCCGCTATGATGCAGTCATCACCTGGGACGATCGTGTTGCGGTTATCTATGCCTTCCTGCTGATGCTCACTCGCTCCCGTTCCCGCCACGTGGCAATACTCAGTTGGATGGTTCCTCCAAAGAAGGCATTTATACTCAAGCTGGTTCAAAAGCACATTGATCGCATCATCCTTTGGAGCCAAAGCCAGAAAGCGCTCCTTGTTGAATTCTTTGGCATCTCGTCTGACAGGGTTGTTGTTATTCCTTACTGGGTGGACCAGAAGTTCTGGCGTCCTCTAGAGAGCAGCGCCGATAGCGTTTGTTCTGCAGGCAATTCCAGGCGCGATTATGCCACACTCATCAAAGCGATGCGCGACCTCCCGATACCATGCCGCATTGCTACCAACGCTAAACTTTCTGATGAAAGTGGTGACTGGGGAATGACAGGAGGTGGCATCACGACAGTTGATGTGCCTGATAACGTCATTCTTGGGCCTGCCTCGTTTGTTGAGCTACGCGCGACCTATGCGCGTTCCCGCTTCGTCGCGATCTCCTTATTTCCTAGTTTTAGGGACTCTGGGATCACGAGTGTCACTGAGGCAATGGCGATGGGCAAAGCGGTCATCTGCTCTCGCATCTATGGACTCATCGATTTCGTAGAGGATGGCAAGACGGGCATCTTCGTTCCGCCTGGAGACGCCCAGGCGCTGCGCGATGCTATTCACTATCTATGGGACCATCCAGAAATAGCAGAGCGAATGGGGGCCGAGGGGCGCAAGCGTGCCGAAGAGCTATTTGCACTGGATACCTTTGCCGCCAATGTTCGGCAGATTGTGCATGACGCCATCACTGGCAATCACACACCTCTTCCAATGGTAGCACAGCAGGCCAGCCCTCCTATCCCGGTTATCAGCCAGGGGGAGTGATGCTGGTTAAAGAGAGTAGGCGGAAGTGAAAGGAATGGCCCATATATCCTGGAGCAATTTGAAGGGACGTTTGCATGCACAGCAAGCCTCTTGATACTATATGAACAGAGAGCAGATTTGACACGGTTGTTTGAAACAGGGAGGAGCCTGATGAAAGATAGGCTAAAGAGCATACAGCGTTCCCTGTATAAACACCGTTTAGGAATCATGCTTACGCTCATAGGGACTCTTGTCGCCGCCCTGATAGTAGCACTTATCCCAACGGCTATCTCCTTTGAACAGGGAGCCGTAGTCGGCGAAACGACTCCTTTCGTCGGAGGACAAGTGCCTGGTTCAGCCACCACCCGAACTCCTTATCCTTCGACAACCGCTATCGTCAACCCAACGTTTCCACCTCCTTCTGAAGGGTTATTGCCAGGTCAACAACTGTGGAAAAACAATGTCTCATCGTATCTGTTCGGCACGAACGATAGTGAAGATTATAGCTCTGATAACTTTGATACCGACCCGCATCACATTATTCAATCATCGCTCAAAACAGCGGGCTTGACGCTTATGCGCATGTTTATTTTCCACTATAGCCTGGTCGATGGGCATAGGGTAACACTTGGAACAAATCCGCAGATACAGCTCAATACTAATCCCCATGAATTTGATACCCCTGGCCCTGTAGCAACAAATGTTACGCCGAATGGGGGGTACGAGTTAGAAACACGTTTGCAAGCCATAGAAAACAGCGGGATGCAATGCCTGATTGTCTTGCCAGATATTATTACCGATCCAGCTAACCCCAAAGACCCCTTCCCAACGCATAAAATCTATACCGATTTCTCTACCGGCAAAGTTGAAACGGATTTAGAGTTTGCTGAAAAGGTGGTTGCCTACGCAGGGAATCGGTGTAATCTGTACGAGATAGGCAATGAACCTGATCTAGACGGCTACACCGATTCTGGGGCGGTGATCCCCCACATGAATATTCAGACCTATCTGAATCGTTGGGTAGAATTCGTCACCGCCTTACGAAAAATCAATCCACATGCAAAGTTTATTGGCCCGGCGACCTATAATGACCAGGGCAATGATTGTTATTACAGTGGAACACCACCGGTGCCAGGAGCGCAACCGGGTGATTGTTATATGCAACTGTTTTTGCGAGGCGCAAAACAAGCTGGCGTCCTGCCTGATGCTGTATCGTTCCATTGGTATCCATGCGGCAGCGCAACAGACGGATTTAATGGAAAAGGCACCTGCGGAGCAAAGCAAGCGCAAAGTTTTGCCAGCGTCACTCAAGAAGTAAAAGGATGGGTGAAGGCTGATACCGGATACGCTATTCCCGTTGGCATTACAGAGTGGAACTTTGACTCCGGCGCGAATTCCCTGGGCGATAATGGCTCATTCATGTCTCAATTCACCACAGCCGCGCTCAATGCGATGATAAGCGCCGGCCTCAATTTTGCCTGCCAGTTTGACGCGCAAGCGTATGGAGAATATGGCTATCTGGATATGTTTAATTTGTCCGACAACGATCAACCAAAACCACAATTTACCGCTATTGCCAACATGATTAAACAATTCAAGTAGATGGCCGTGCTTCCTTGTTCTTAACTCCCCACTTTGTAGACCTCTTTCAGCATGGTATTTGCCCATTGGAGCCGGTATTGCCCCATCCCCTCATCAGTGGGGTGAATATTGTCATTTGAGATAAGCGTCTGGTGCTGTTGAAAGAAAGCCCACAGGTCTGGTCCCCGGATAATCTGCGGAAATGTCTTATAGAGCCTATCGATCTGGGCATTGAGCGCCGGCCCGCATTGCTGGATGTTTGATGTCCTGCCCCAGGGCAGGTGAGGAATCATAGGGATTTTGCCGGCAGCTAAGATGATCTGAACCATCCCAACGTAGTTGTTGTAGTACTTCTGCGGATCCACACATCCATTGGCATCGTTGGTGCCATAGCTGAGTCCTACATATTTGCCGGGAAACATCTGCAACCAGCCCTTCAGATGTTGCAGCCCATCTGCGCTGGTGAGATAGCCTATGCCTCCTCCCTCCTGGACGGGAAAATGGGTAGGTACTTTTGCGTTAATAAGCTGAGCAAACGCAGTCACGCCGCCAATGGTGTATTGCGCCATCGCGCCTGCGGTAATGGAATCACCAAAGAAAATCCAATCATCTGTTAGAGCAGAGCGAGCATCAAATACGTCCATGTTGATGCTCGCGTCGTAATTCTCAGATGCGCCATCGCTGGCTGTGACATAGATACGCAGCCAGTTATACCCGCTCATATCGATCAGGTGCTGCCGCGAGTGGTAGTGATTGTCCTTCACCGTGACAAGCGTCTTCCAGCCGCCGTCTGGAGGATTGCCTCCGCCAGGAGCCGCATTCACATCAAGCGTATAATTCTCCGGCAAGTTGTACGCCAAGTCCCCATTAACGGTGTGATCATAATCGTATGACTGGTTATACCAGATGACCAGCACTTTGCCACGCCGGGCAACAGGAACTTTGGAGAGGTCATAGGCAAGCCAGGCTGGAACCCCCTGCGAGCGCCAGTCAGTGTCATAGCTTCCATCATTTGCCTGTGCAGCAGGATAAGGATCAGACGAGGCAAACGCCGGAACGTTGCGGCTAATCAGCGAAGCGGCGGCTCCTGATGAAGCTGCTCCTCCTGGTGAAGACGTTGCTCGTGCTTGCTGCCCGCAAGCGCTTACGAATAGGGAAAGGGTGATAGCAGCAACACTCAGCCATCCTGGTAGGTTCTGTGTTTTGTTGGTGTGCAATGTCTGCTCGTCCTTCTTCAATACCCATCATGGGTACCTGGCGATACCCCTTACGGGGGCCTGGCGGGCGAAGGCCACTCTCGTGGAAGGTAAAAACCATGCTGCCTGTACAATTATAGCATCTGTTCTCTCACAATCTGGTGTTTCCCGTGATGGAAAGACCGTAGCGAACCACCTGAAATAGTAGACATTCCTCGCCTTTGCT
>DASTZT010000596.1:0-10354 GCA_035764225.1 Ktedonobacteraceae bacterium | reverse complement strand
GGATGCGGGGGCCTTGCGCTTGCCCTGCGGGTGGATGGGCCGACTCTGAACGGGATATTTTGCAATCTGGGACCAGCCAATCCCTCTTTGGGGGCGAGAGACTGGCTGGCCACTTCCAGGGAACGGGCAAGACGAACATTGTGCCAGAATATGGATAACAGTTAAGAGAAGGTGGTAAGTTATACGGTCTGCTTTCCCCGCTTTGATTAATATTTCCCGTGCTTGTTATGACTGCCGTCGTCGTTGCTTACTGTCCCGTGAAAATTCGGGATAGCAGCTTTCACACAGGTTACCAGCGAGTTCGAACCACATTGTTGCAGCACGTTCGCCAGCAGCGTCTGAACGTTGCTGTCTGCTAGCTTCGTACCATTGTTTTGCTGGCCCGTAAATTTTGCCAGGGCGAGCAGTCCTTCGATTTCACCCAGACCGAAAACTCTGGTAGAAGAAACGGAGGCTCCAGCAGTGGTAGTGCCTTTGAAGGTGCCATTATGTAATGCGCAGATAGCCTTGATGGCGTTGCTGGTGCTGACCGTGCTCAGGCCGAACTCGGTCGCCAGGCGCTGGATATCGGAGAGGCCAGGGCAGCTCGTTGCGTTGCTATTGGTATCATCCTGGCCTTTTTGTGCTCCTTTATCATCCTGGGTGTCCTGGTCCTGGCCTTTGTCTTTATCCTGTTCGGGATGGGTGGTGGAATGTGTTGCCACGGTGACGCTATGTGTGTTGGTCGTGGGGTGGGTGTGGATGACGTTTTGTCCCATTGGGGATGCAGCCATAACAGCCGTTGCTCCGCCAGCAACAGCGACGCCGACAAGAATGGCTGCCAGCACTTTGCCTTTGAGCAGGCTGCTTAGCATACTAAACATGCTCATGATATATTTCCTTTCTCTAGCACACAGACTAAATATGGAAGCTGCCGGGTAGCCGTCTTAGTTACCTGGACATAACTATCTCGACTACTCGGACATTGTCATAAATATGGTTGTGTATTACCAGAAATTGGTTACGTTCTGACCAGAATTAGGAAATATCGATCATCTGGTGTGTTACCCGTAACCATAACGGGGTATCGTGCAACTAATTATAAGGAGACCTCTGCCGGGCCCCCATCTTTTCCCTGCCGGACTAGCAAGAAGGCAGAGACGGTATGCGGGTCTCCACTCATTTCGCTTTTATGATAGGTAGCAGCCCACAGGAGAGTACTTTATATTGATGTTTTCCAGGCGGAGTCCCTCCGAAAGTGGCTTCTCTGATCAAGATCATAGATTGTCTGCATTTAGCCGCCTGCTTGATCTGGCGCGACAGGGCGAGTCGGAGTCCCTTAGTACGTTGTACCGTCAATTTCTCCCTGGGATATTTGGTTACATTGCGGCTCGTGTTCCTGATCGTGCTACAGCAGAGGATCTGACCTCTGAAGTATTTTTAAACATGGTTGAGAGCATTCGTCGCGTCAGGACCAATGATGAGGCGGGTTTTGCGGCCTGGCTTTTACAAATTGCTCGTAATACTGTGGCTGGTTATTATCGCAAACGGGAACGTCAGCCACTGCTTGTTCCTCTTGAGCCTCTGGAATGGGATGCTGAGGAGGCGGGCTATGCAACGCCAGCTGATGCCGATCCCGTGCTGTGGGCAGAGGCGCGGGCGGAATGGCAGACGGTCGTTCAAGCCATTAATGCCCTGACTGAGGAACAGCGCCAGGTTCTGGTTGGTCGCTTGATTATGGGCTATGATGTAGCCACCGTTGCACGCATGGTCGGGAAGAAAGCCAATGCGGTAAAAGCGTTGCAGTTTCGGGCATTACAAAGTTTGCATCGCTTGCTGAAGCAGAAAAACTTGTCTTTCGATAACCCGCGTTCTCATTTTGCGACCGGCTCTCTTGAGAATTTACATTATGCTCACACCAGGGGGGAGTACGATGAGACCACTTCCTGACCGTCTGAATGATCGGCTTGAACAACAGATCGCTTTTTGGCAGTATGCAGGGCAGCCAGATCGGTTGCCAGATGCTATTGACGACGATCCAGAGGTGGATGAACTGATCAGGCTGGCAGGCCATGTGCGATCTACTCCTTTTTTAGAAGTCTCGCCTGCTTTTACTGACGAGCTGGAGTTGCGTCTGCTCCAGCACGCGAAGCTACAGCCCAGGAGATCGGTGATGGTCTGGCGCAACTGGTTCCCTTTACTTTCCTGGCAGCCCAGCCGCACTTTGCTCCTCGTCGGCGTTATGCTGCTATGTCTGTTGCTGGGGACAGGGGTATTGGCTGTCGCGCAGGCTGCCAGCCCTACCAGCCCGCTTTACATTGTGAAGAACTGGGAGCAAAACGTGCAGGTTTCCCTGGCGCGTTCTCCATTGGATCGCGCTGAATTGAGTCGCCAGATGATTCATGATCGGCTCAACTCGTTGTCCGATCTTGTTGCTCCCTCCGATGCAAAAGCTTATGACCAGGCGCTGGCAGATGTAGATCAGCAAATGAACGCGATTGCCCAGATTATTAATACGTTGCCTGTCGGGCCGGACCGGGATCGCTTAACGGGCGAACTGGCTATCACCAGAATCGAGGTACGGAGCGCACTGCGGTCCGTTCTCCCCCGACTTACCATAGCAGAACGTTTGCACACAACCGCTCAACTGGAGCAATTGAACGATACCGTACCACACCTGCAAAGTGTGTTCATCGTTCTTCCTTCCCGTTCCGGTGAACAGGCCACGATTAGCGTCACTGGCGACAATCTCGCCAAAGGAGCGCGACTGTTTGTTGATAATCAGGTGATGGCAAGCACTGGTACGTTACAGAATGGCACCGATGTCTTCGTAGTATCCTGGAATAGTACCCAATCTCCTCATACCATAGGCATTCTCAATCCCGATGGTACGGCAGCTCAGACAACCGTGATTACCCAGGTGGTGCCAAAAGATAGCCAGGACGACAAAAGTAGTAGCGGTCATCGACATGATAGTGGAGGAGGAAGTGGCAGTGATAGTGGCGGAGGAGGCAGCAGTGGAAGAGGAGGAAGTTGGGGAGGTGGTGGTGATACTGGAGGAGGAGGGAGTTGGGGCAGTGGCGGTAGTGGGAGAGGATCTGACCATGCGCCTGGCGGGCGTCATTAGCGTGCGTTGAGGTCGTTCGCGGCGGTTTTTAGGATGCTTTCAAGATGCCGTGAGCAAGCTGATCCTGAATGAGATTGGCATAGTAGCCGTTTCTGGTCAGCAGTTCTTGATGAGTGCCGCGCTCTACTATCCGCCCCTGGTCAAGGACGAGAATGACATCCGCGTTGCGAATTGTGCTCAGGCGGTGAGCAATCACGATCTGCGTACAGGAGAGCGCATTGAGGTTGCGCTCGACGATGCGCTCGGTACTGACATCCAGGGAGCTGGTGGCTTCATCAAGCAGCAGGATCGCGGGAGAGTGGGCCAGGGCACGCGCGATGGCAAGACGTTGGCGCTGCCCACCGGAGAGCGCATTGCCTCCTTCCGCAACAAAAGTCTCGTATCCCATCGGCCATTGCGCAATATCGTCGTGGAGCGCCGCTGCTTGGGCCGCATTGATAACGCACTCCATATCAATATCGGGGTTATTGAAAGCAATATTTTGTCGGATCGAGCCGCTGAAAATACTTGAATCCTGCATCACCACGCCTAGCTGAGAACGCACGGCCTGGTAGTTGAGGCGCAGCAGAGAGAGTTCATCGTAGAAGATCTCGCCACTGCTGGGAAGACAAAGCCCCAATATGAGCTTGCCCAGCGTGCTTTTCCCTGAGCCTGTGCGGCCAACAATGGCTATTCTCTGGCCTGGCTCAATGCTAAGATTGATGTCCTCCAATGTCAGCGGCGCATTGGTATCATATTGAAAGCTCACATGCTCCAGCCGAATCTGTCCTGATAGACGCGGAGGATAGTGTACCGCTTGCACATCTTGCTCGGCCTCAGCCTCCATCACATCCGCGATGCGGTCGAGATGAGAGCGGACCAGTTGCAAGCTCTGTCCGCTGCTCACCAGTGACCCCAGGGGAGCCAGGAAAGCGGCTGCTAACGCATTCAACGCCAGCATCGTGCCGATTTGCATGGTGCCATTCAGGATCTCAATCGTCCCGATCCAGAGCAGCAGGAGCGGCGAAAGCCCCTGGAGCGTGCCCATCAAAATATTGACGGTCGAGGAAAGATAATCCAGGCGCAAAGAGAGGTTGAGTTGATGGAAAAACAAATTGGACCAGCGTTCAAAGGCGCGTTGCTCGGCTCCGGCTGCTTTTAGCGTGGTGATGCCCGTGAGCATCTCGTTCATGTAGCCCTGCGTTTTGCCAATCGCCTCCAGTTCGCGGCTCGATAATATACGGTATTTGCGTGCCGTACACAGCAGTAGAATAATCTGGAGCAGGCCAATGGCTAGCACAATCAGACTAAATACGAGCGATTGCGAGAACAAAATCAGCCAGTAGACAATAACCAGGCTGCCATCTAAAAACGTCGAGACAAGGTGTATGCCGATGATATTGCGAATAACGGTATTGCTAGATACGCGGGTCAGAATATCCCCGCTTGATCGCTGCTGAAAAAAACGTAATGGCAGCGTCAGCAGGTGCTCAAGAAAGCTGGGCATGATCTGGCTATCGATGCGCCCATCGAGGTAGATTAATAATGATGAACGGAGCAGCATCACGACTAGTTCAGCTAACACCATAATAAGCAGACCAGCGCCTAGAAAAGGTAGGATAGTGGTCATACCATCTGGTATCACCTGATCTACTACCACTTTGGTCAGGATAGGAACGGTTAGCCCGAATAATTGCAGCAAAAGGGAGGCCGCGATGATCTGAACTAAAACCATAGGAGCCTGTCGCAGGTACTGCTTGATGTAAGTACGCAACGAAATTCCAGGCGCGCGGGTGCGACGAGAAAAAAGTACGCCAGGCTCCATCATCAACACGACACCAGTGAAGCCCTCATCGAACTCCTGAGCCGTCAGGCGCATATATCCTATCGCCGGATCAACCACATCAACATAGTGCGGGGTCCAGTGCTCGACAACCAGGAAGTGATTAAATTGCCAGTGAACAATGGCGGGCAAGTGGACAAAGCGAAGATCATTTTCCTGCAAAGAGACGGCTCTCACACGCAGGCCATAGCTGCGAGCTGCTTTCACAATCGCAAGAGCTGAAAGCCCATCCCGTCCAACGCCGTGATACTCCGATATTTCCGAGATGCTGGTTTTGCGTCCATAATAGCAGAGAATCATGGCCAGACAGGCAGCTCCGCATTCTACGGCACTCATCTGGACAAGTGGCGGGATGCGGCGGCGAAATTTTCCTCGTATGCCTGCCCAGAGGGCTGATCGTGGTTTTTTGCTAGTAGTCATGAGCTAACCTCCGATCAGCTTATCCAGACCTGGAAAGAGCGAGAGTACACGGCGCGAGCCGACCTGGATCTGGGCACGAACCAGGCTACCGGCATATAAACGAACGGATAGCTCTTTACGTGGTTTCACTACGACCACAACCGAGGGCTGAGTAATAATTTGCGCGGCTCCGCTATCAAGGGTATAGCGTTTGCGCGCATCTGCGGGACTGACAATGCCAGGTTCAACATGCTCAATTTTACCGAGAAGTTCTATCCCATCAGAACCAATTTGCATGTGAACGGGCAGGCCCACATGCATCTGTGAAAAATAGCCAGATGGTAAAAAGACCAGAATCAATGTTGGCTCGTTTGAGGGGTGGTCAGGTTGCTGTTGCGCAAGCAGAATGCCAGAGCCATCGACGAAGGTAGGAATTTCTCCCCACCATGCCACCAGTCCAGCCAGTAATAACAATCCGAACAGCAGCCACGCGCAGGCAAAAATAGGAGGAGAGACCAAATGCGGGAAAATATCCTTTTCCCGTCTCTGCATGTACCGCTTCATAGCGTCTTCGCGAAAAAGCGAACGA
This sequence comes from Ktedonobacteraceae bacterium, assembly GCA_035764225.1. Lineage (GTDB taxonomy): Bacteria > Chloroflexota > Ktedonobacteria > Ktedonobacterales > Ktedonobacteraceae > DASRHT01. The sequence goes on along the minus strand of DASTZT010000596.1, from coordinate 4,438 downwards.
CGATGCGACATATCAGCCATCCTTTTTATTATAGTATTGATACGCCATAGCTGTATTAACAGAGAAATTTTAGAATTAGTATAATGAAAATCAGTGACTACGAAGGCTCCTTCCCTTTGATCACCTTCGCAGTCTCTAGATGAGCTAGACAATAACCATCAGCTTCTGCCACAACCCGGTCCCATTAATCAGTCGTTGCACTCATGACGCCGTCTGTCGTCCCGGTCGCAGCGATTCTGTCCATGATGACCCTGATGATGATTTTGTCCATTGTGTCCACGGTGTCCCTGATGCTCGTTATGATTGTTATGGCCACGGTGTCCCTGATGTTCATGTTGGCCGTGGTGCCCACCATGTCCATGTCCATGTCCGCCATGTTCTCCCCAGGCCCCGGTAACGTGGAGCAGCTCCTCATCCGTTAGCACAATATGGTGGTCATTACTGGTAACGTCGAAAAAGCTCATTGGGAAGCTCCTTTCGTCTCACTTCAATAGCGCGATGACGCTTCTGCGCGATGATAATCCATCAGAACTATCATCTCTAGTATTAGTAATCCTGGCTTAGAGACTACCAATATTGTAGTAACTTACCAGATAAAAGTACGAAAATCAAGAATTTCAATAGCTCATTTATATACAATACAAGTACTATGTCTAAATTGCTTACCTGATATGAAACCATACAGGATAGATGCTAAGCTTTGTTCCTACGCATTCAGCATTCAGGATAAGCTTTACATCTGTTCCCATGTGGTTAATTGATCCTCAGGTTATAGTTTAGCCAATCTAAGCGCCATTCTATCCGTAAGTGGGTCGCATGAAGCCTGATACGTCGGCCAGCCCCATGACATCCCTGATGCATATGCTGCATGCGCTCCCATCCATCGGAGCCTGTCACTTGGGTCAACTCCTCGTCGCTCAGCTCAATCGCAGCAGCAGAGTTTGTCGATAGATGTTCTTGCATAGCGGGTAATGATGAGATGCCAGAAGAACTCATCATCAAGATCCTCCATTTTACTTCAACTGCATTCTTTGAAACGCTACATTTTTATATTTATAGATCGGCATTAGAAAATCTTATCTATAAGATTACTAATACACAAATAACCTACCATAGAATACTGTAAAAATCAAGAAACCTGGCAATTTATTTCTATAGAAAACGGGCATTACCTATCAAATGCTTCCTGCCTACCGCTATTGTATCTCCTTACTCGCTCAGTTATTTCTTCACACCAGATAGTGTAATACACATCTTTCTCTCTCCATAACTATCAGGTGAGAAGTGCTCTTTATACTTTTGGCATGAGCAAGATTGAGCCGGGGGGAGAAAAAAGGACTAGAGAGTGATTCGTAGCTTTCCTGTAGCGTTATCACATAAATACCATCAGCAGATTACTCACTTTATGGAAAAGGAGGTATGTAGCCAGGGAATACTCATTAGTATAAATGCAAGCGGCTACTATGATCGTACTTTTTATCCTACCGATAGGATAAAGAAGGAAGCAAGGAATAAACTGTATGTGGGCCGGGTTGTAATCATTGTCCCCCCCACAACATTACAGTGCAGAAAAAGATAGAGTACGCGCCCATACGTGATACCTCGATCTCTTGCTTTGTAGGGCCAGGCTTGCCCTTGTCCTGACCACCGACCGATGTGTTATTCGTCGCAGACAGCAGCGTTGGCTGTCTGAGTGGCAAGTTGTTGAAGCACGGAATATTCAAGAGGTACATGGAGTTCATAGCTATGAAACAGTCACACGAGGAATTCATCCGAAAATTTTTCAAAAATGTGCAGGTTCTTGATCCTGAGGGGAAAAAAGTGGACGTATCAGAGCATGCTGAGATCGATCCAGCTGGTAATCTCACCCTCCAGGTTCCAGGGAGTGAGCCGCTGACGCTGGTTTTCCAGAAAAACTGGTATCCGCCGATCCTCACGCCTCCTCGCAGATGTGTTCTCTGCAAGTCTGAGGAGGGGGTAGAATATGATGATCGAGCGGGAGTCAACCTTTGCCAGCAACACCGGGAAGAACTCCCTCACCGTGAGTCTGCATAGGTAAGAGTATTCAGCGACAGAGGCAAGGTGGCAGTAGAGACACACTGTACCTTGCCTCTGTTTTTTGAAGGGAGTTACCAATGTTACTAGCTGATTTGCGTGGCGAAGTGGTACGTTATGCCAGAAAGATGTACGAAAGCCAGCTTGTTCAGGCAACGCAGGGCAATCTGAGCGCCCGCGATCCTGAAAGTGGCCTGATTTGCGTCACGCCGAGCGGTGCTGACTACCTGACTCTAACATCTGAGGATATTGTAGTGGTGGATCAGTACGGTGTACTGGTTGAGGGCAAATGGCGTCCCACCGTTGAAACTCCGCTTCATACCTGTATTTTACGTCAACGCCGTGATATTCATTGCGTCATGCATACCCACTCGCCTTACGCAACGGCCTTTGGCGTCGTCTATCAGCCCATTCCGGTGGTTCTGGCCGACTCGGCCCTTTGCTTAGGGGGAGAGGTGCCAATTGCTCCTTATAAGAGATCGGGCACAGCAGAGTTTGCGGAACATATCGCCACGTTACTTGGCGCTGGCAATGCCATCATCTGGGGCAATCATGGGGCGATGGTGGTAGGAGCCAACCTTACGGCTACCTTTTCAGCCGCGCACGCCCTTGAGGATAACGCGAAGGTCTATGCTATTGCGAAGCAGCTTGGCACTCCCGTTTTTCTGCCGGGCGAGGAAGTTGATGCGTTACACGATTTCTGGGTGAAATCGTACGGACAAAAACGTCTGGATCGCTAAGTTTGCCTCTGAACAGCTTTGTAGCTATTTAGTCATATACATTTGCCATCTTGCTCAGGTAACGGTATAAATCAGGACAGAGGAAATTTTGATTTTACAGCAAGGAGGTGTGATCAAAATGGGCGCACCCGCTCGTGTGATGTTCTCTAGCGTTTTTCTGCTGGCGCTTGTGCTGGTAACAGCTTTTGCCCAGCTCTCTTATCATTTCAGCACGTATATCGCGCTTGGAATAATGGTAGTGGGAACCTTTCTAGCAGCTATGTTCCTTTTTAACCACCATGAATAAAGGCTATGTTCCTTTCATCTCTTCTCGTCTCTTTTGCTTTGCCGCAATCACCTCTTATGGAACCCCCTTCATCAGGCCTTCTGGTCGCCTGCTGCCGCTTTTTTGTTGAGCATGGAACATAGCTCGTTCCATACTCAACAATGTATAACACTCGCTACACTTTCTCAGCCTACTTTAGCGAAAGATGGCCGCATGGAGCCGGGCGGTCTGGGTAGCATCCGTTACAGGGCGACCTGCCAGCGCTCTGAATGCGGGTCTGGGAAACAGAAACAGATGGAAAAGCAACCCTCCGGCCAGGAAGAGACATACGAAAAGGATAAAAGCGAAAAATGCGATAAACATGGTTTGTTCCTCTCTACCTGGCGGTGGGAAACAGGTGGCCTTCCACCGTCCCAGAAGGCTCCACGCTCCCTTATTTCCCAACTCACCGCTGATAGTTCAAGTATAGCGGGGAGAGCATGCCAGATAATATAGCATTTGTGCCAAAAAAATGACAGAACGCTGTTGTAACAGGTACCATGTTAAAGACGCGATGATGGCGGTATTGTTAAAAAGAGGAAAATTTCGGCTTTCAAGTTTTCATTGGCGGTACATCGCGACGGTGCCAGTCCGTCAATTGCTGATAGGCATAGGCAATGCGCAGTACGGTTGCCTCCTCAAAAGGTCTGCCTGCCGCCTGCAAACCAATCGGCAAGCCATCAGTGGTGAAGCCGCAAGGGAATGAGACCGTCGGTAGCCCGGTGAGGTTGAAGGGCATCGTCAGGCGGAGATAGGCAGTGTTGGAATTCTCAGTCACGCCAGCAATCTCGATATCTTGCGCAGCCTGCTCAGTAAGGATTGCGGGTACGGGCAGCGTAGGCAGGATGAAGGCGTCGATCTCCTGCATAATGGCGCGAAAACGGCTGGAGAAGATGCGGCGTTCGTGTAAGGCGGCCAGATAATCAACAGCAGTGACTTGCTGCCCTTCCAGCAGGCGCGTCAACACGCGCTCGGTATATCGGTCGCGGCCCTGCGAGAGCCAGCCTTTTTGCGTATGAGCCAGCGTCGCCTCTGGCATCTGGATTGTGCGGTAAAGCTCCATCGTGGGGCGCGGCAACTCCACATTGATGACCTGTGCGCCCTCTTCTTCCAACACATGTAGCGCGGCTCGCCAGGCCAGCCGTACCTCCGGGTGAAGTGGGGCCACAAACGTATCCTGGGGAACGCCCAGTTTGAGTCCCTGGAGCGAGAGCGGGCCGCGTTTCTCCGCGCCGCCGATGAGCGTGGCAGTTGAGCGACCTGGCGCGAGGGGAGGGCCAGAGACGCTATTGGGGTCGCGTGGATCGTAGCCAGCGATGGCATCAAAAATCAGTGCGCA
>DASTZT010000595.1:0-2912 GCA_035764225.1 Ktedonobacteraceae bacterium | reverse complement strand
AGTATCATCATACATAATACAAGATGGTGTTGGAAGAGCCTCGCATACCGTCATCCTTCGATGAGCGGCTGCACTTTCGAAGGGCTGTGCGCGAGGATGCCCCTGCGATGGCACATATTACTGCTCTCTCTTTTGATATGGCAGAGCACGAAATAGACTGGTATGTTGAACATGTCATGGATCGCTCATCGCGTCACTGCTATGTAGGATTGCTTGATGGGGCACCAATTGGGAAGCTGGATGTGTCTTTTGAAGGCAATGAGGCCGCGATCTATGGCTTTGGCGTCCTACCTGAGTATCGAGGAAAAGGCTACGGACGGCAGATCCTGGCCCGTACCATTCAGGAGATTCTAGCAAGCGGACAATGGCATACCTGGTTGGAGGTCGCAACGGAGAATGAACATGCATTGGCGCTCTATCAATCATGTGGATTTAAGGTGACGGGCAGCTACGATTATTATTGTTTGAACACTTAAACTATCCAGTCCTATGAGGGGAGCATGTTTTCACAACCTGTGTGCAAACGTTGCGGACAGCCGCTGAGGGGAAATTATCTGAAGGCTCTGGGCGCAACATGGCACCCGGAGCATTTTGTCTGTGCAGGCTGTGGTCGTCCCCTCGACAGTGCCAGTTTCATGCTGCACCAGAACGCCCCCTACCATAGCGAGTGTTATGCCAACCTGATCGCTCCCCATTGCGCCTATTGTAAGCAGCCGCTTGTCAGTGAGTATCTGGTAGATCACTGGGGCACGCGTTATTGTAAGCGCCATCAGCATGAATATCCCGCCTGTGACTTCTGTGCTCGCCTGATCCCTCCTGGCGAGCAGGAGCAGGGACGCAATGTGGAGCGTAGCCGTTGTCCTACCTGCCGTGCCTCGGCTATAGAGACGGCTGAGGAGGCAAAGCCTGTTTTCTCGCGCTTAATTCGTTGGGCCAGCAATCAGGGACTGACGTATCACAACCTGCGTCTTGGCCTTGAGTTGTGTGGGCGCACACGTCTGGCTGAGTTGCTGCGGGAGCGTACCAGCACGCATGCGCTTGGCGCTACCGTCAGCTCAATGTATAGAGAAAACGGACGCGTTGTGCGACGTGAAGTAACTGGCGTGGCGGTGCTGCAAGGGTTGCCATCAACCTTGTTCCAGGGCGTTACCGTGCATGAACTGGGTCACGTCTGGCTGGTCGTGCATGGCGTTGAGAAGCTGCCGTCATGGGCGGAGGAGGGATTCTGCGAGCTGCTCTCGTATCGCTATTATGTGGAGCTGAACACCCCGGAGAGCCTGTATCACGCGAGCTGTATCGCGCGCAACCCTGATCCCATCTATGGCGAGGGATTCCGGCGCGTCCGCGATCTGGCAGCCTCCACCGGTTTCCCTCAATTGCTAGAGATTTTGCGCACTACGAAGCGTATGCCTTCGCGTTAATAGGTTTACCGCTCCGTCATATGTGGATCGAGCGCATCACGCAGGCCGTCGCCCACAAGGTTGAAACTAAGCACGGTAAGGAAGATCAGCAACCCAGGCACGAAGACCAGCTTGGGATCGACATCAAAAAAGCCCTGTCCGTCGCTGACCATATTGCCCCAGCTAGGAATCGGTATTTTGATGCCGAAGCCAAAGTAGCTTAGAATCGACTCCAGAATGATATTGCCCCCCACTAGCAGGGTCGCATTGACGATAATTGGCCCGGCGGCGTTCGGCAGAATGTGGCGGAACATCACGCGAAAACCGCGTGCCCCTACCGTTTGCGCTGCTCGCACAAACTCGCGTTCTTTCAATGCCAGAAATTCGCCACGGATCAGGCGGGCCGAGCTTGTCCAGCCGAAGATCGCGATCAGCGGGATGATGCTGGCAGGCGAACCGTTGGTGAAAGAGGCCGAGAGCACGAACAGCAGCAGGTACAGGGGGACCGCCAGCACGGCATCGGTGGAGCGCATTAAGATGTTATCGACAATACCGCCGTAATAGCCTGCGAACGCCCCTATCAAGGTTCCCAGCGTGACAGCGATCAGCATTGAACTCAGACCGACCAGCAGCGAAATTTGTCCGCCTGCCATTGCGCGCGCGAAAAGATCGCGTCCTACATCATCGGTCCCTAAGGGGAGCTGAAGGGACGGACCAGAATACGGCGCTGCTACGTTAACGTCGTCCGGGTGATTATGTCCCGTAGCTACCGGCCCAATAAAACAGAGGAGCACCATAAAGATCAGGAACAGAGCGCCCGCCGTCGCGGTGCGATTGCGCAAGAAGCGGTCAAGGATGATCCGTCCCTGGCTCCGCCTCTTCTCGGCCAGCTCAGGAGTCAGATCCAGCAGATCAAGCTCTTCTTCCTGTGATGTTGTCTCAGGATTAGTCCGCTCAAATATCTCCATCAAAAAATCCTTTCAATGGGTCGGTCTCATGTTAGCCGCTACGAATAACGAATGCGAGGGTCCATCACCGCATAAAGAACATCTGCTATTAAATTGAATAATACCACCAGCGTTGCGCTTAACACCAGCGTCGCCAGCAAAACCGGATAGTCGCGTTTATCCAGTGAGTTGAGGAATAGCTGTCCCATCCCAGGCCAGGCAAAGATGCCTTCAGTCACCGCAGCTCCTCCTGCCACTGCGCCAAAATCGATGGCAACGACGGTGATAAGAGGGATCACAGCGTTGCGCAGGGCGTGACGAATCAAGAGGGGAGCGGGAGCCACACCTTTGGCCCTGCCTGTACGCATATAGTCCTGCTTTGTCACTTCAAGCATGCCCGCGCGCAGATAGCGGCTCCAGCGAGCTGTAAACGCCACAGAAAGCACGATCATCGGCATCAGCAGGTGCAAGAAGTGGTCCAGAAAGGTATCAAAAGGCGAGAAGGTATAGCCCACCGTGACCGTTCCTGATGTCGGCAGCCAGTGTAGCGTCACGCCGAAGATAT
>DASTZT010000594.1:0-4038 GCA_035764225.1 Ktedonobacteraceae bacterium | reverse complement strand
ATAGTCCGGTCGTTCTCACACCAGAACAAAAACCATTTATCCCAGGTTCAAGTTTTAAGGGCGCATTACGCAGCACGGTTGAGAAGATTGTGCCCGGCCTGCCAGACTTATGGACCTGCGCACTGATTGAACTTGATGATAAGGAGCTAGAAACACGTCAGCGAGACAAAAAACGAATTTGCTCAACGCTGCGACAGGGGGAGTTTGCCGCAAAGCGTCGCGCCGAGCCTGGGCGGGCTGGAGAGTTCCTTCAACAGGCTCTCGATGGTTTATGCGATACTTGTCGATTATTTGGCTCGCCCTTTGCCGCCGCGCATCTCAATGTCAATGACCTCTACATGCCCAAAGACGTGTGGAACGGCATTATCCAGACCCGCGACGGCGTTGCCATTGATCGCGACAGTGAGAAGGCCAAAGATCGGCTCAAATACGATTTCGAGGTCGTCCCGGCTAGCGCCACCTTTGATTTAGAGATCGTGCTGGAGAATGCTTCGCCGAAGGATCTACAACTTATTTGCGTCGGGCTGAGCGAGTTTGTGCATGGCTTCGGCGTCCTCGGTGGGAAGCGATCACGCGGCCTGGGCGTCTGTAGTCTCGAAGGGCTTAAAGTCTCTGCGCTTGAGCTGGATGGAGATGATGAGGCCATACGCCGACAACGCTTACGTGATTATCTTGTTCACAAACGGTTTTCCTCTGAAGATGGTGTAGATTTTCTTGCAAAGCACATAGATAAGATTTTTGATTAGTTGGGGAGGAACGGCAGCAAATGTTAAAGAAAATGGTAAACGAGGCGTTCTGCACGCTACGCATTACAACAACCGGACCACTCTTGATTAAATCGGGCCATGCCAGCATTAGCGGACCCGATATGACACCTGTCCTGACTTTCCGCAATGGCAAGCAGGAAGCCTTTATTCCAGGGAGTTCTCTCAAGGGCGTTTTTCGCAGCCATATTGAAAAGATTGTGTGCAGCCTCAAATCACATGTCGTTTGTTACCCATTTGAGGGCAGCGAAGATAGACAGACCGACCCCAACCAGCGCAAGAGCGACTATCGCGATTCTTGCGGAGGTCGGTTTAATCAGCTAGCGAAAAAAAATGACCCATCTCGCAAATTGCTAGAAAATCGCACCGATTTGATTTACGCCGATTCTTGCCCGACATGCCGCCTCTTCGGTTCAACGGGCTTTATCGGGCGCATGGCCATTAGCGACGCTTATCTTGCCTCTACCGAGATCAAAGAACTGCGCGACGGCGTTGGCATTGATCGCCTTACGGGGGGAGCCAGTCACGGCGCAAAGTTCGAGTTAGAGGTTGTGAGCACTGGAGTTGTTTTCGAGGCCAATATCCATCTGCGCAACTTTGAAATCTGGCAGCTTGGTATGCTGTTTACGGTGGTGCAAGACATGGAAGACGAACTGATCCATCTTGGTTCTGGTCGGTCACGCGGCCTGGGCAAAGTCACAGCCACCATCAGCGATCAGGCGACGAATCATCATTCCGGCGGCTTTGTTATCAGCTCCATGCGTGGCAGCCAGGAACCTGCCAATCAAATCTGGGGACTTGGACGCTGGCTGAACGATCAGAGCTATGGCACAAGGATTGACGACGTATTGGAACTGAAGCGTCCGGTTGAGCATAGCGAACGCGGCATCCGCAGACAGCGCTCCTTCAACGGCGACGCTCTCAAGGGCTTGCAATCAGCGGCTATTGAGCAATTCATCCAACGCATGCAAGACTGGCCGACGGAGCCAACAGCTCTGACAGGCGCTCTTGCGAAGGTCCAGTAATGGCTCCGTTGTATGAGGAGGAAGAAGGGAGAGACCTCATGGAGGAGATTTTAGCTAGTGGCCCGGTCGATGACATTGCTGCCCTGATTACGGCCTGTGGCTTTTCGTCGGCAGCGTTCGTGTTAACTGAAAACTTCCCACAGCACCAGATAAACGATCAGCGAGAGAGGCAGAATTTGCTGCGTTTCGCTCGTCGCGCAGATGGTATTAATGTGAACAATACAACTTCCGGGCGCGTTTTTGATCAGAGTGCTGAACTGCGCTGGGAGAAAAAGAACGATAAGTATTGGGCGGTCTATCTGGGAGAAAAACGCGATTTGCCAGCATTAAACGTAAATAACAAGCCGCTAGAAGGACTTCAGAAGCACGAAGCAGCCAAAAAGTATTATCTCTTTGGCGAATTGTTAGATCCAAATCGGCTTAGGAGCATGGGCCTTGAAGGCACAACAGGCTATTATGCCGAGGTGCGTATTCCCCGCTTGTTACACTATCCCGCACCATCGAATGCACAGCGAGTACAGTTGGTGGTTTGCGAGTATATCGAAGCAACAACAGGAAATGTGCAATTGTTTCGTTTTCAGGACTTGAAATCGGAGGAAGAGCGATGAATCCTTATGACTTCGCCCGCATCGACTGGAACAAAGCACCAGAGCGCCGCAAACCCACCTGGCACCATCGCCTGACCCGCAAGGATGGGCAGCAGCTTTACTCCGGTTTCATGGACATTGATATCTATGCGGAGACACCCATCTTTATCGCTGATCCGCGCAATGTCTCGTTCGATCCGCGTAAAGCTGCACAATCGATGCAAAACAAGCAGGGAGAATACATCATTCCTGGTAGTTCGCTCAAAGGAATGATACGTTGTGTAGTAGAGACGCTAGGCAATGGCTGCCTCACGCTTTTTGATGGCGATTATGAAAGAGGAAGAGTAAATTACCGCAGAGAGGTACACAACGAATTTCAGCATTGTGGCATCAACACCAATCTCTGCATCGCCTGCCGGATCTTTGGCACGCTCAAGAATCGCGAGAGCGGCATCTTCCTCGGCAAAGTCAATATTGGTGACGCACGCTCATATCCCGACAAAACCTACAAATACGAGCCAATATACACCGCTGTGCTGGTAGAGCCGAAGCCACATCACGCCGCATTTTATCTTGATGAGAAGACTAAACACATTGCTGGTCGGAAATATTACTTTCACCACTCTAGTAAACTGGAACCCTTGCAAGAGAACCGGCAGATCATGATGGGAGGCAAACCGGCCAACCGCTATATCCAGCCTCTCGACTATGATACGCAATTTCACTGCCGTATAGATTTTACCAATCTAGAGGCCGATGAATTTGCGGTGCTGCTGCTGGCTATCGCGCTAGAGGAAGATATGCGCCATAAAATCGGTTATGGTAAACCTTCAGGGCTTGGCTCCATTTCGCTACAGCCAACCGGCCTGACCTTGATCGATTATGCTGCTCGTTATACGCAGTCAGGTTCTGAACGCGGCAAAACTGAGTTGGGGGGCGAAGCGATGTGGAAAGTATTAAACGAACATATTGATGACTTTACCCAGCAGAACCGTCTGCAAACGCTGGCAATGGACGACCTGCGACGCATCTGGCGCTGGCCCACCGAATCCGACACGCAATATTATTATCCCAGCAAACGCGATTGGTTCGATACGCCAGCTAGCAAGGGGAAACGTATTGCCGATACGAGGAATGTTCCGTAAACAACTGGAAGGAGACACGTTCAATGGCTCATATCCTTATAGCCACCCTCGGCGATTCCCCTGTCGTCGTTACCGCCATGTACAAGCTGCTAACCGAACAGGAAGGCATCCAGATAGACAAAGTTGTGGTATTACATCCAAGCGGAGGACTGATCCCGCTCGGCTTTGATCTTATTGAAGAGGCGTTAAACAACAAGTGTGAAGTGCAAGCAGCGTTATTGGACTTTGAAGATGCCAATAGCGAAGAAGAGTGCTACAAATTTCTACAGCGGCTCTATAGCTTGCTTGCAGAGACGCAAAAAAATGGGGATATGGTCTACCTCTCGCTAGCAGGTGGTCGTAAGAACATGTCGGCTATCACGGGGTTGCTTGTACCTCTGTTTCCTAACGTGAAAAGCCTTTACCATATTCTTGATAAACATGAATCCTCGGAACGCAAACATACTTTCAAATCCTATGAGGAACTGGTTAACATCAACAAAGAGGATCGTGAGCCGTACTTTTTCCCCGACCGTGA